>JACQFO010000120.1 GCA_016200025.1 Nitrososphaerota archaeon | reverse complement strand
TCTGCCGCTCCGGGCTTCACGACTGTGTTGGTGCCCACCTCGTGGTCGTATTGTTCGTAGACCCATCTCTTGCTGGAGACGTTGGGGAGTCGAAGTAGCGCAAGGAGGGCGGTGCCGATTTCGGGATCGCGGCGCTGTGCCCCGGCCCGCCGCGCCGGTATCGGTCTCCTGACCCTGCGAGGCACCGGTGGCGCGTTCGCGACCATCCTGGCATGGAGGTCCACGATCTTCCGTCCGTTCCATCTTATCCTCAGGGCGCCGTCTCCTGTGACCGAGCCGATGACTGCGTAGGGGACCTCGTATTTGTCGAGCGCGTTCAGTACGGGGGCGGAACGTTTCGGGTCGAGGATCAGAAGCATCCTTTCTTGGGACTCGGAGGTCATGACCTCCGTGGGGGTCATGTCCGGTTCTCTCACCCTGACCCTGGTCAGCTCGACGTCGACCCCGGTCCCTCCCTTCGCCGCCACCTCCGAGAGCCCAGTGGAGAGGCCTCCTCCGCCGAGGTCCTTCATGCCTCGGATCAGGCCCGTACCCGCCGCCTCGAGGAGAGAGTCGATGAGCAGCTTCTTCATGAATGGGTCCGGGACCTGGACTGAGGATCTGTCAGACCCTGGTAGCTTGCCGAGGTTCTTCGATGCGAAGGCTGCGCCCCCGACCCCGTCCCGGCCTGTGGCTCCTCCCGCTAGGACAATCATGTCGCCCGGATTCCTGGCTTCGCCAAGAATCAGCGAGTCTTTGCGAACGACCCCGACGCAGGCGACGTCGACGAGGCAGTTCCTTTCGAAGGAATCATCGAATTCGATGTCGCCGGCGACGGTCGGGACACCTATGCAGTTGCCGTAGTCCGCGATGCCCCTTACGACGTTCCTGAGAAGCCAGACTGAATGCGGGCTGGTCCTCGGGTCGCCGAAGCGGAGGACGTCGACGAGCGCGAGGGGGCGGGAGCCCATGGACAGTATGTCCCTGATGACCCCGCCGATCCCAGTGGAGGCGCCTCCGTAGGGGTCGATGGCTGAAGGGTGGTTGTGGCTTTCGATGTGGAGGGTCACGGCGTATCCTCCACCGACGTCGACGACTCCTGCGTCGTAGCCTGGGCCCAGGAGGACTCTAGGACCGCTCGTGGGGAAGAGCTTCAGCAGCGCTTTGGAGGACTTGTAGGAACTGTGCTCGGACCACTCAGCGTCGATTATCGCCCATTCTGTTTCGTTGGGTTCTCGGCCCAAGGTCTTCCTCACGTAATAGACCTCCTCGCGCGAAAGCACGAGGACGAGGTTGGATGCGATCAAAAGTCACTCTCTCCTCAGAAGTGAGGCGAACAAGAGCGCCCCGTCCTCGGTGTCGAAGGGGCTCAGGACTCGGTCCGCGGCCCTCTCGGGATGGGGCATCAGCCCGACGACATTCCCGTCCTTGTTGCAGATTCCAGCGATGTTCTGAGAGGTCCCTGTGGGGTTCGAAGCCCGGGTGACCTCGCCGCTTTCGTCGCAGTATCGGAAGACAATTCTCCCGTCGGAGGCGAGGCGTCGTAGCTCGGCGGGCGGGGCTGTGTATCTTCCTTCGTTGTGGGCGATGGGCATTCGCATGACCTGCCCCTTCTTCATCCGCCTGGTGAAGGGCGTCCGGTCGTTCTCCACGCGCACCGCGACCCATCTGCATACGAACCTTAGTGTGGTGTTTCTCAGCAGCGCGCCGGGGAGAAGGCCGGCTTCGATTAGGATTTGGAACCCGTTGCAGATACCAAGTATCGGGACACCTTTCTCGGCCAGCCTGGCAATCCTTCGGAGGGCCGGGCTCCTTGCCGCGATGGCGCCGCCTCGGAGGTAGTCGCCGAAGGAGAAGCCGCCGGGGAGGACGACCGCGTCGTAGCCGGAGACAGCTCCGTCCTCGTGCCAGACAAGGTCAGGCGCTACACCTGGAATCGAGTCAAGGGCGCGGACGGCGTCGAGGTCGCAGTTGCTGCCCGGGAACCTGACGACTGCGACACGCAGAGTTCCGGCCATCAGGCTTCGACCGTTATCGAGTGTGCGGCAGGGTTGTAGATTCTGAGTTCGTCACAGATCCTGGCGACCAGGTCCTTGGCGCTTCCTGCGTCCGGGGCTGCTACTTCGAAGCGAAGGAATTTGCCGCTCCTGATGCCTCTAACCTGTGAATAGCCCGACTTCGAGACGAGGTCGCGGTAGATCGTCTCGCCCTCTGGGTCGCTGGCGCCCTCTCGGTTGGAGATGACAACCTTGACCGAGAAGCTGCGCGCCTTTGACACAAAAAAGGGTGCCTCCTTGCTCTCTATATAAGATGGGATTACCAGGTTTGTGCTAAACGCTGCTGATGCTGAAAAAGGCCGTTAATTAGCGGTGGGAGAGGCGGGTTTTCGATTGGACAAGATAGAGGGCCTCGTGAAGGTCTTGACGGCGATCCTGAGCGTCTCCGACAAGCAGGGGCTCGTGGAGTTCGCCAAGGTGCTGGAGTCGTTTGGAGTCGAAATGCTTGCGACAGGAGGGACTCACTCTGAGCTCGTCAAGGGAGCGGTTCGGGTCAAGAGCCTGCAGGACGACTTGAAGCTGCCGACCTCTGTGTCGGGGAGGGTGAAGACACTTCACGCTCCACTTCATGCTGGGATACTGGCGAAGGGAACCGAGGGGGACTTGCGGGAGCTGAAGGAGATGGGGGTCAAGCCCGTGGACATGGTCGTCTGCAACTTCTACCCGTTTCGGGAGGCGCTGGCAAGGGCCCCCGAGGACGTGGAACTGGTGGAGAGCATCGACATTGGCGGACCGACGATGGTCCGCGCGGCCTCGAAAAATTTCCAGAGGGTGGCGGTTGTGCCGTCTCCGAAGCTCTATCCCCAGGTGCTCGAGGAACTTCGACGGAACTCTGGTGGGACCACGCTTTCGTTCAGAAGGAAGCTGGCCCTGCAGGCCTTTTCGATGACTTCGGCGTACGACGCGTCGATCTTCAATGGGCTCGGACGCGGTGAAGAGGCATTCCCCGAGAGGTTTGTCCTCTCTGCCGTGAAGCTGCAGGAGGCGAAGTACGGGGAGAACCCGGATAGGAAGGCAGTCATCTACGCAGTAGAGGGCTGCAGGACCATGGGCGAATGGAAGCAGCTCGCCGGGGACTCGCTGTCGTTCAACAACTTCCTGGACGTGGGGAGCTCCTACAGGATTCTGGAAGGACTGGAAGGGGTGGCGGCTGTGGCTACGGTGAAGCACGGTCAGGTCAGCGGGTTCGCGTTCGCCCCCAATGTCTCGGAGGCCTACAGACTGGCGCACGCATGCGACCCGGAAGCTGACTATGGGGGTACGGTCGTCACGAACAGGGAGGTGGACGCGGCTGCGGCAGGGCTCATTGGCAAGAACGAGGGGGTCGAAGATGCGTCGGTGTACACGGAGATCGTGCTGGCGCCCGGGTACACCGGGGAGGCGCTGGAGATTCTAAAGTCGAAGCAGAAGAAGCCCATCAGGCTGATCCAGGCGACGGCCAGGCCGGATTTCCCCTACGACCTGAAGGTTGTCGAAGGCGCCATCCTAGTCCAGGATGTCGTGGATTACAGAAGGAAGCTCGACCCGGCCGGGGTCACCGTGCCCACAAGGCGGAGGCCCGAAGGAGCAGAGATGGCCAAGCTGCTTTCAGCCTGGGAGGTGGTGAGGAAGGTGCAGTCGAATGGGATTGTGATAGCCGACGGGAGCTTCGAGGGAGGAGAGCTTGTTAGGTTCTGGACGCTGGGCGTCGCGAGTTTCCGCAAGAGGAACGGCGCCGTCAGGATCGCGCTCGAGAACGCGGGAGAGAGGGCGAAGGGAGCTGTCTGCGCTTCGGACGGCTTCTTCCCGTTCCGCGACAGCGTGGACCTCCTCGGAGCAGCAGGGGTTACTTCAGTGATTCAGCCAGGGGGGTCGGTCAGGGACGTCGAATCGGTCCGCGCAGCCGACGAACGGAAGATGGCGATGGTCATGACGCACGTGCGTGCTTTCAAGCACTAGGAGGTCCGGCGGAGGGCCCGCAGGTGGTCCGCAGAGACTTCGATGTCTCGGCGGCTCCCGATGTCTCTCCTCCAGCGTAGAGGGCCTGAGAGTGTCCTTGTCCCAGCCAGGGACCTCCTTCTCGCGATTTCGAGCGTGTCGCCCAGTCCTACGACGGCGACGGTCCGGGAAGCGCCCATCATTGAGACGCCGGCGTCTAGGCGGACGTCCATGGGGAAGACCCTGAGCCTGTCAGGATGCCTCTTGCTCATCTCCTGGGCCTGGTCGAGGCCGACGGCCGCGATGCCGGGCGGGGCCGAGGCTTCGATGCCGTAGGACGAAGGCACGGCGCAGGTGATGACCGACGCCTTGCTCGAGAAACGAATGCTCCTGAGTGAGCCGTCCAGTATCCTGTGGCAGACTTCGATGAAATCGTCAGCGATCGTCGTGAGGATGTTGATGACTTCGGTATTCCCTCCCCTGCTGTTGCGCTCGAGGACTTTGAATCCCCTGCCGGTGTGCATTATCGCGTCG
>JACQFO010000122.1 GCA_016200025.1 Nitrososphaerota archaeon | reverse complement strand
ATAACCAAGCGGAGACGACCGGACTGACAGGGATGAAAGAGTCGTCCGAAGTACCAGGTTTCTACAGGCTCTCCATCGAGGAGAGGCTCAAGGTCGTGAGGAAGCTCGCCAACCTCACAGAAGAGGAGGCGAAGACGCTCTCAGAAACCGGCGGTCTCCCCGCGGACGTGGCTGACAGGATGATCGAGAACGTCGTGGGCGGGATCACCATCCCGATGGGCGTGGCCACGAACTTCCGGATCAACGGAAAGGACTACCTGGTCCCCATGGCGTTGGAGGAACCATCGGTGGTGGCGGCCGCGAGCAACGCGGCGAAGATGGCGAGGGTCAAGGGAGGGTTCACGGTGACTAACACCGGTCCGGTGATGATCGGCCAGATCCAGATTGTGGAGGTCGGAGACCCGGAAGGCGCGAAGACGAAGCTTCTAGAGAAGAAGCTGGAGATCATGAAGAAGGCGAACGACCAGGACCCGATGCTCGTCTCATTGGGGGGAGGGGCGAAGGACGTCAACGTGAAGGTCCTCTCCTCGATCAAGGGCCCGATGGTCGTAGCCGAGCTGATCGTGAACACGGGCGATGCTATGGGTGCCAATGCGGTCAACACCATGGCGGAGGCTGTGGCGCCCATGGTCGAGGAGATCACTGGAGGAAGGGTCCTGCTGAGGATCATATCCAACCTCGCCGACAGGAGGCTCGTGAAGGCCTCGGCGGTCTTTGACAAGGAGGCGATGGGGGGAGAGGATGTCGTCGACGGGGTAGTGTACGCCTACGCTTTTGCGGATGCCGACCCCTACCGCTGCGCGACTCACAACAAGGGGATAATGAACGGGGTGGTCGCGGTGGCCATAGCCTGTGGCCAGGACATAAGGGCGCTGGAGGCTGGAGCGCACAGCTTCGCGTCCAGGACCGGGAGGTACAAGCCACTGACGACCTGGGAGAAGAACAAGGAGGGGGACCTGGTGGGCGTGCTGGAGATGCCGATGGCTGTGGGGCTGGTGGGAGGGGCTGCGAGGACGCACCCTGCGGCGAGGGTGGCGATCAAGATAGTGGGGCCGAAGAGCGCGACCGAGCTCGCTGAGGTGATGGCAGCGGTCGGGCTTGCGCAGAACTTCGCAGCCCTTAGGGCATTGGCAAGCGAGGGGATTCAAAAGGGACACATGAAGCTGCACGCAAGGAACATCGCGGTTTCAGCAGGAGCCACGGGGGAGATGGTGGAAGAAGTCGCCAAGAGGATGATAGAAGAGAAGAAGATAAGGTTCGACAGGGCGAAGGAGCTCGTCGAACAGATGGCGAAGAAGACCACAGCGTAGCCCGTTGTCCGCCCTCCGATACTTCAGAAGCTCTAAGGTCGAACCCGAAGTGCCCCTGGGGGGTCAGCCGCCAATCGTGCCGAGGAACAGGTACATCTTGGTTCTCGCGGTAGCCGCACTTCTGATTGGGGTGTTGGAGACGACCCATCTTGTGAAACTGCCGTTCGACGAGCTGCTCTCGGGGACGGGCGGAGGGGTCCTGTCCACCTCGAGCCTCCTGGACTTCATGAGGAACGCCGGGTACGTTGGCCTCTTCGTACTGATGGCACTTGAAAGCGCGTCGCTTCCGATTCCAAGCGAAGTGGTCCTGCCGTTTGCAGGATATCTGGTGTATCTGGGGGCGATGGACTTCACAGGCGCGCTTGCTGTGGCTACGGCAGCGAGCCTGGCCGGCGCCCTCTTCGACTACTACCTCGCAAGATTCCTGGGCAGGCCCTTTGTCGCTAGGATGTTGAAGGCCTTCGGGGTCGGGCACGGAGGCCTGGACAGGGCTGAGGTTTGGTTCGAGAGGTCGGGAAGGTGGACGGTCTTCGCGGCAAGGTTCGTTCCTGCCCTGAGGACGGTGATCTCGCTCCCCGCGGGGCTCTTCAGAATGGGCCTGAGGCCCTTCGTGCTGTTGACGACGGCAGGATGCCTCGCCTGGTCGGCTGCGCTGATCTACGCGGGATACCTGGCAGGGCCGCTCTGGGATGAGGTCTTCAGCTCGACGTCATCCTTGGTCGAGGCGATCTTCGCCGGAGTGGCCGCCGTCGCGGCACTGTACGTCGCCTACTTCGTCTATGGGTGGTACAGAGGGCGGGGAGCGGCTATCCCGAGCCCATCGGAATCTTGACGCCCCTGTCCCTGGCCGTCTTCTGAGCCTCTTCGTAGCCCGCGTCCGCATGGCGCGCGACTCCGAGGCCTGGGTCGTTGGTGAGGGCCGAGGCAATCCGCCTGTCTGCTTCCTCGGTACCGTCGGCCAGGACCGCGAGGCCAGCGTGAATCGAGTAGCCGATGCCGACGCCGCCGCCGTGGTGGACAGAGACCCAGGATGCGCCGGAGACTGCGTTGAGGAGGGCGTTCAGGATTGGCCAGTCCGCGATTGCGTCGGAGCCGTCCTTCATCCCTTCTGTTTCCCTGTACGGGGAAGCGACTGAGCCCGAGTCCAGGTGGTCCCTGCCAATCACGACAGGCGCGGAGATCGCGCCGTCCTTCACCATCCTGTTGATCGTCTTGCCGAACCTGGCCCTCTCGCCGTAGCCCAGCCAGCAGACCCTTGCGGGGAGGCCCTGGAACTGGACCCTTTCGTGGGCTTTGTTGATCCACCTCACGAGTGATTGATTGTCCGCGAAATCCCGAAGGAGAGCTTCGTCCGTGGCATAGATGTCTTCGGGCTTTCCGGATAGCGCGACCCAGCGGAAGGGGCCTCTGCCTTCGCAGAAGAGCGGCCTGATGTACTCCGGCACGAACCCGGGTACCTTGAAGGCGTCTCCGACTCCGGCGTCCTTCGCCATCTTCCTGATGTTGTTGCCGTACTCGAAGGCGACGGCACCTTTCGACTGAAAGCCGAGGAGGGCTCGCATGTGAGATGCAATGGAAGACGTCGAACGCCTGAGGTATTCGGCCGGGTCCGAGGCGCGGAGGTCCGCGGCCTCCGCGGCGGTGAGGCCCTTGGGTATGTAGCCCTCGAGAAGGTCGTGGGCCGCTGTCTGGTCGGTCACCACGTCGGGGGCGAACCCGTTCTCCAGGAAATCGGGAAGCACCTCGGCCGCGTTGCCGAGCAGGGCGATTGAGAGGGCCTTGCCTTCCTTGGCGGCGCCACGGGCCAGGTCGAGCGCCTCTTGGGGGTCTTCCACCGCCATGTCGCAGTACCCCTTGTCGAGGCGCCTCTGGACGGCGCGGCGGTCGACCTCGACGACCACGGCGACGCCGTCGTTCATAGTCACCGCGAGAGGCTGGGCTCCGCCCATCTCTCCGAGGCCCGAGGTGAGGACGACCCTTCCCCTCAGCGAACCCCCAAAATGCCTTGAAGCGACGGCTGCGAGCGTCTCGTAGGTGCCCTGGAGGATTCCCTGGGTCCCGATGTACATCCAGCTGCCTGCGGTCATCTGACCATACATCGTCAGGCCGCGCTCCTCGAGCTCCCTGAAGTAGGCCCAGTCGGCCCACTTGGGCACGAGCATCGCGTTGGAGATCAGGACTCTCGGCGCTGAGGGAGTCGTCCTGAATATGCCGACAGGCTTTCCCGACTGTATGATGAGGGTCTCGTCGTTTTCGAGGGATTTGAGAGACTTGACTATGGCTTCGTAGGCGGGCCAGTTTCTGGCGGCCTTGCCCGTTCCTCCGTAGACTATCAGGCGTTCGGGGTCCTTTGCGACTTCTGGGTCGAGGTTGTTCATCAGCATCCTCAGGGCCGCCTCCTGGTGCCAACCCTTGCACGAAATCTCCGGACCTCTGGGGGCCCTGACGGCGTGCTCTTGCACAGGTTTTGGAACCCTTCTGTCGATTTAAGAGTTCAGGCCGAGTCGAGGGCCGGGAAGCCTTATCACGATTGGACTGGCCGAACCGTCGGGGCATGGAGCCATGAGCCTTGCTTTGATCAATGCTGGGGAGCTGGTGACATGCGCGGGCGCCCGTCGAGCGCCAGATGTGGAACAGCTGGGCATCATAGAGGACGGGGCCTTCGTCGCCGAGCGAGGGAAGGTCAGCTGGGTGGGAACGACCAGGGAGTACAGGAGGAAGACGTTCGGGCGGCCGGCCAAGGTCGTCGATGCGCACGGGTCCCTTGTCACCCCGGGCTTCGTCGACCCTCACACTCACCTGCTCTTCGCCGGGAGCCGGGAGGATGAACTGAAGCGCAAGGTCGCCGGGGAGAGCTACACCGAGATTCTCAGGAGTGGAGGCGGGATCGCAAGGACGGTCCGGGAGACGAGGGCGGCGACGAGCGAGGCCGTAGTCAGAGAGTCTCTGGGCAGGCTCGCCCAACTGATGAGGAACGGGGTGACTACGGCTGAGGTGAAGACCGGGTACGGGCAGTCGGTCAGGGAGGAGTTGAGGATGGTCTCAGCTCTCAGGATGTTGAGGGCGGAGGCTAGGGGAGTGGAGGTGGTGCCGACCCTGATGGGCCTTCATTCGACGCCAGCCGAAGCAGGGAGCGTCGGGGAGTACGTGCGCCAGGTCGTGGGCGAGATGCTGCCGCGAGTTGCCAAGATGAAGGACAAGCCGGCCTTCTCGGACTGCTTCTGCGAGGAAGGCGTCTTTTCGAGGGAGGAGTGCTCTAGGTACCTCAAGGCTTCAAAGCTCCTGGGGTTCGGATGCAAGGTCCACGCCGACGAGTTCTCGGAGTCGGGGGGCGCGTATCTCGCAGCGGAGGCGGGATGCGTTTCTGCCGACCACCTCGGAAGGAGCGAACCCGAGGGCATCAGGAAGATGGCGGAGGCCGGGGTCACCGCGGTCCTTCTTCCAGGGACCTCGCTGTTCTCAGGAATTCCCTATGCGGATGCTAGGATGATCCTCGGGGCCGGGTGCAGGGTGGCCCTGGGTACGGACCTGAGCCCGAACTCGTGGGTCGAATCGCCCCAGATTGTGATGAGTCTCGCCTGTGCGGGTATGAGGCTGTCTCCCGCACGGGCGCTCCTGGGGTTCACGAGGGAGGCGGCACGGGGCCTGGGGAGGGAAGACCTGGGCCTGCTCGCTCCCGGTTCTGCGGCTGACTTCGTCGTTCATGGTCTGCCGAACCATGGGTTTCTGCCCTACAGGGTCGGAGGACGATACGTGAAGAAAGTCTTCAAGGGCGGAAGGGAAGCCTGGGCACAGAACGACTAGGGCAGCTTGCCTGAAGTGACGAGGCCCGCGAGTCTCTCGATCTCCTCGCCCTGTGACCTGTCCCCGTGGAGGAGGGGCGAGACGCCCCTGATGGAGGCGCAGACTCCCACGGAATGTTCTGAGATTCCGCTTTCGTCTGACCCCAGGACGTTCGAAGCGCATATCAGCTCGATGGCGAGGATCTTGGAGACGTTCCTGGCGACGACCAGAGCCTTCATCCCCGCGTTGACGCCGTGGCTCGCGTGGTCTTCGACTCCGCCGGAGACGTTGGCTGGGTAGGCGGACTGGGGATAGACGTTCTTGGCGTTGTCGGCTGCGAGGGCGGTGGCCGTGTACTGCAGAATCATGAGGCCTGACTCGAGGCCTGGCTTCCCTGCCATGTACTTGGTCTCGGGCGGGGTCTTTGAGAGAAGGATGCTGGTCCGCGCGAGCGAAATCACTCCGAGGTACGAGATGGCGACGGAAAGAAGGTCGGAGGCCATCGCGACCGGCTGCGCGTGGAAGTTGCCTCCGTGCATGAACTCGCCATCCTCGAGGAGGACGGGGTTGTCGGAGACCGAATTCATCTCGTTGACCACAACCTTTTCGGTGAAGTCCAGGGCATCCTTCAATGAACCATGGACCTGGGGCACGCAGCGGATGGAATAGGGGTCCTGGGGCACCGGCTCCGCGCGAACTCTGAGGCTGTCCTTCAGCATCGTCCTGATCCTACGTGCGACGAAGGCCTGGCCGGGGTCGGACTTCAGGCCGGTGAGTCTTTCGTCGAAGGACTGGGAGCAGGCGCCGGTGACCTCGGCGGTGAGCGCTGCGGCCGAGTTGGCGGCGTCTAAGAGGAGGGTTCCGCGGTGGACAGCAAGGCAGCCTAGAGAGGCTGTAAAGCATGTGCCGTTGATCATGGCCAGGCCCTCCTTTGCCTGGAGCACGACGTGCTTGAGCCTGGAAGCAGCCAAGGCCCTGTGGGAGTCCATGAGCTTGCGCCGTCTGTAGGCCTTGCCCTCCCCGATCATTGTCAGTGCCATGTGCGCAGACGGGACGAGGTCGCCACTGTTGTGAACTACCAGGCCCTCAGAAACGAAGTTGTGGCT
>JACQFO010000008.1 GCA_016200025.1 Nitrososphaerota archaeon | reverse complement strand
GCCGTCGTCGTGGGCGAGGAGATAGCCCGAGCCAGCCTCTCGGCGAGCTTCATCATGGGCGTCAAGAACGGGCTCGCGGGGAACGCCCTGGCGCTGTACGGGTCAGACGACCAGAAGTCGAAGTACCTCCCGGGGATTGTCAAGGGCGATATCATCGGAGCCTACGGCCTCACCGAGCCCGGGGCCGGCTCGGACGCTGCAGGGATCTCGACCAAGGCGGAGAAGCAGGGAGACTCCTACGTCGTCAACGGTTCCAAGATATTCATCACCCAGGGGGCGGTCGCCGACCTGCTCGTCTTCTTCGCAAGGACGGGGACAGCGGAGGACGGGGCCGCGGGCATAAGCGCCTTCTTGGTCGAGAAGGGGACGCCCGGTTTCAGGGTCGGCCAGAAGCTCGAAGTGATGGGAGCCAGGGGGACGGCCACAGCCGAGCTCGTCTTTGAGAACTGCAAGATACCCGCCCAAAACCTCGTCGGGCGCGAGGGGGACGGGTTTCTCATCGCCATGGTCATCCTGGGCAAGTCCAGGATCGGTGCGGCAGCCGCGGCAGTCGGGATCGCAGAGGCCGCGCTGGACCAGTCCCTCGACTATGCGATGAAGCGGAAGATCTTTGGCAGGCCTCTCTCCAAGCATGAGGCCATCAGGTTCATGCTCGCCGACATGGCCACCAGGACCAAGGCGGCAAAGCTCCTCACCTACCACGCCGCGACCGTCCACGACAGCGGGGAGGAGTTCACGAAGGAAGCGGCAATTGCGAAGTACTTTGCCAGCGAGACAGCGGTATGGGTCGCGGAGAGGGCGATACAGATCCATGGAGGCTACGGGGTCAGCAGGGCCCTCCCTCTCGAAAGATACATGCGCGATGCGAAGATACTTGATATAGTTGAAGGGACTTCTGAGGTCCAGAGATGGATCCTCTCAAAGGAACTCCTAGACGGCGAGTGAGGTCCCCATGACCCGGGTCGCCATAGTCGGGGTCGGCCATTCTAGGTTCGGCAAAAGGACCGACGTCAACGTCGCTGAGCTCGCCTTCGAATCGATCAAGGGCGCTGTAGAGGACGCAGGGGTAGACAAGAAGGAGATCAAGAACGTCGTAGTGGGCAGCGCCGGAGGCTGGTACGAAGAGTCGCTGCCAGCTGTGATAGTGAACGAATATGCGGGCCTGGACTCGGTCGGGACGATGAGGGTCGAAGCCGCCTGCGCGAGCGGCAGCGCGGCGGTGAAGAGCGCCTACAACTCCATCCTGAGCGGCGAAGGCGAGGTCGCGATGGCTGTCGGCGTGGAGAAGATGACAGAGGTGGACACGATGACGTCGGTGGAGCTGATAGGCAGGGCAGGCTCCTACATGTGGGAGTTTGAGAACTACGGGATGACGTTTCCAGCCTACTACGCCCTCTACGCCGTCGCGCACATGAACAGGTTCGGGACCACCGAGGAGGACATGTCCAGGGTCGCGGTGAAAGCGCATCACTACGGGTCCATGAACCCCTACGCCCAATTCCAGAAGGAGATCACCCTCGAAAAGGCCCTCGGCTCGCAGGTGGTCTCATGGCCCCTGAAGCTCTACGACGCCTGCCCTCTCACGGACGGCTCGGCGGCTGTCATACTCGCCTCGGAAGAGGTGGCGCGGAAGCTCACCGACACCCCGGTGTGGATCAAAGGCGTGGGTTACTCCTCGGACTCTGCGAACCTCAGCCGACGGAGCGACTACGTCGGACTCCAGGCCTCGGTCGAAGCGGGGAGGCGCGCCTACGCAATGGCCAAGGTCGCCCCTGAGGACGTCGATGTGGCCACCTGCCACGACTGCTTCACCATAGCCGAGCTGATGGCCTACGAGGACCTGGGGTTCTGCAGGAAGGGGGAGGGGGCGAAGATGATCCGCGAAGGCGAAACCGAGGTCGGAGGAAGGATCCCCGTCAACCTCGACGGGGGGCTCAAGGCCAAAGGGCACCCCATCGGCGCGACGGGCGTCTCCATGGCGGTGGAGATAACGAAGCAGCTCAGGAACGAAGCGGGAAGACGACAGGCGCCCATCAAGAACGGCGTGGGTCTGGTCCACAACGTGGGCGGGACAGGCCACTACGCCTACGTGACTGTGCTCTCGAGGAACTGAGGCCCATGTCGGGCGAGCCCACCCTGCACTCCAGGCGGACGCTGACCCTCAGGTTCGACATCCCCATCTCGAAGACCCGCGAGTTCTGGGATGCCCTGAAGGAGGGCAAGCTCGTGGCAACAAAGTGCACGAAGTGCGGCACCGTCTCCTTCCCCCCGCAGGGGGACTGCCCCAAGTGCATGGGGAGCGAATTCACATGGTTCGACCTCGGAAGCGAAGCCAAGCTCGTCACCTTCACCCAGGTGCAGATCACCCCGGCTAGCTTCGTGGAGAACGACCCCTACGTCATCGCAATCGCCGAGTTCCCTGGAGGAACCAAGGTCCTGGCCTGGCTCGAAGGGGTCGGCCCTGAAACAGCGAAGCTGGGGATGAAGCTCCGCGTCGAATCGAGGTTGCCCAAGGAGGGCTCGCCGTACTACGTCTTCGTCCCGGCCTAGAATTCCTTTGGAACGTCCCTCATCACCTCGCCGACCCTGATGAACCTGTCCCTGTACATCAGAATCTTGGTGATGGACCCCTTGAACTTCAGCTGGCCCTTCAAGACTGCGGACTGCAGGTCCAGCTCTCCCTTCACCACCTTGCTCCACGTGTCGAAGGTCCCGTCGAATGAGAACTCTGCGGCCGTCCCCGGCGGGACCTTCTGCAGCGTCGTCGCGCCGTTCTCCACGGAAAGCAGGTAGTTCTGCCCCATGTCAGTGACGTTGAAGGCTACACTGGTCTTGACTGTCTTCGCGCTCTCCGACCATTTCTGGTCGGCGACGAGAGCCTTCTGGAAGTCGGAAAAGAATTCGTCACTGAGGAACTTCGCCATCCGACGTCGTCCTTCTCCCCAGGGCTCTGCTTTTGAGCTTACCTATCGAGCCCGAGGTCAGGACAGATTCGAAGCTCCTTCCCGCGATTCGCAGCCCGGACCCGCGAAGGAGAGGCGAGACCTTGTTTGTCGTCTTGACGATCGCCGCCCGCGGGTTCCCGTCCACCTGAATGACCCTGGCCCCAGGGTGGCTTTCATCCAGGCTCTCGGCGACCGCGCTCCAATCCCGGGGGGTGAGCTCTTCGTCCGCGATCAGGAGGACGTATCGCTTAGCCAGCCTAGTGGCCCCCGGCCAGGAGTCCCTCGTAGAAATGCCTGGCGCTCCCCTTAAGGAGGAAGGCCCTCGGTTTGACCTTGATCCTCACAGAGTCTCCGGTCCTCAGGACCAGGGAACCGGAGACCAGCGCCTGCTTGTCGAACCTCAAGAACAGGGCCGAGTGCTCGTCAACGATTGAATCGAGCTGGGATGCCATTTCACTTCTCACCGTTGGCGACATCTTCCCGACTACGCTCCCGAACGCCGCGCCGGCCGAGTCCTGGGTCAGGTGGACCCTGACCTTTCTGATAGGGTTGCCGTAGTGTCCCTCCACATCCTCGTACTCGGGCACGGTCTCGACCCCGATCAATCGGGCCACGGCGCTCCAGACCTTCTCCGCGTCCTCTGTGGCGTGCAGGAAGTAGGTGATTTCGACGGACTGGATCGGGCCTTTCAAACCTCGGCCGCCTTCCGCAATCTCTAACTATATGCGCTTTGCCCGCAGGCATCGATGCCGAAGAAACTGACAGTCGAGGACATCCTCTCGGACGAGCTCAAGCGCGAGATGAACCTCGACACCGACACCTTCGCGGTCCTCGACGACTGGGACGCGGTCATGCACAGCGTGTACCAGATGCCCATAGAATACGCGGGGTATACGAACAAGGTCAGCGACATGAAGATCCTCAAGGAGATGATCGACACCCTGGCGAGGGCCGATTTCGACAACGTGAAGCGCAGCGAGAGCAGGAAGAAGCAGCTGGAGCAGTTCACCAAGACCCTGAGCATGTACTACAACGTGGTCTTCACAAAAGGCAAGAAGAAGGTAGGTTACGGAGCGCTGATCCACTTCCCCAAGCTCAGGTCAACCCCTGACAGGAGCGGAGGGATAGTCCTCGCGGCCAAGATAGTGGTCGAAGGGAAGAAGCGAGACTCCGCCTTCGAGAGAGGCAAGTTCGACGACTTCCTCGTCGAGGTCAAGCCGTACATCAACCTCCTCGGCGACCTTTACCGCCAGACCAGAAAGATGTAGGCCCCTTTGGACTACATACTGGGCGTCGAGAGCACGGCTCACACCTTCTCCGTGTCGGTGATGTCTTCCAGCGGAAAGATCCTCTCCGACTCTAGGAACGTCTTCAAGGCTCCCGAAGGCTCCGGAATCCATCCCTTCGAGGCGTCGCAGAGTCACATCAGAGCCGCGGCCAGAGTCCTCAAAGAAGCAGTCGAAGAGTCTGGCGTCCCGCTGGACAGCATGGCCGCCGTCAGCTACTCGATGGGCCCGGGCCTCGGACCCTGCCTGAGGGTGGGAGCGGTCGTGGCAAGGACCCTGGCGTCTTCGCTCGAGCTCCCGCTGGTGCCCGTCAACCACGCTGTGGGGCACATAGAGCTGGGGTGCCTCCTGACGAAGGCGAAGGACCCGATTGTCCTTCTCGTCTCAGGGGGACACACAATGGTCATCTCTTTCTCCGGGGGGCGCTGGCGGGTCCTGGGAGAGTCGCTCGACCTGACCCTTGGCCAGCTCCTGGACCAGTTCGGGAGGCACGCCGGGCTTGCGTCCCCGTGCGGCAGGGCCATCGAAGAGGCTGCCCGGCTCTCCGACCGCTACCTGCGGCTGCCATACTCGGTCAAAGGGAACGACGTCTCCTTCTCCGGGCTTCTGACCGCCTCGAAGTCGCTGCTCGACGAGGGGGCGTCCTTCGGCGACGTGGCCTTCTCCATACAGGAGACCGCCTTCGCCATGGTCGCCGAGGTAACCGAGCGGGCCCTGGCCTTCACCGGCAAGAAGGAGGTCCTGGTCGTCGGGGGCGTTGCAGCGAACCGGCGCCTCGACGGAATGATGGATTCCATGGCCAAACGGCACTCCGCCCGTGTAGGCGTCGCGCCGATAGGGTACAGCGGCGACTGCGGCGCCCAGATAGCATGGACGGGCTGGCTCGCGCACCGCAGCGGGATACGCGTCCCTGTGGAAGGAGGGGCGGTCAGGCAATCTTGGAGGCTCGATTCAGTCGACATCCCATGGAGAGACTGAGCCCTACACCGGGCGGCTTCTGTACCGCGGGGCGGAGGCGGACCTGCTCAGGGGGAGGTGGCAGGGCAGGGATGCGGTCACAAAGGTCCGCAGGCCGCTGGTGTACAGGCTCAGGGTCCTCGACGACGCCATAAGGAGACAGCGGACCGTCCGCGAAGCGGAAATGATGCACTCCGCCAGGGGCGCGGGAGTCAGGTCCCCTCACCTGTACTTCGTCGACCCCAGAGGAGCAGCGATCGTGATGGAGTACATCGAGGGCGAGAGGATGAAGGACGCCGTCGACGGAGGTTCCCCGAAGAAGGTCGCAGGCATGTTCAGGCGCCTGGGGCTTGCGGCCGCGCGACTCCACTCCGCTGGGATAATGCACGGCGACCTCACGACAGCGAATGTGATCCTCGGCGGCCGAGAGATCACGCTCCTCGACTTCGGGCTCTCTTCCCACACGACCAGGGTGGAAGACCACGCGGTCGACCTCAGGCTCATCAAAGAGACCATAGTGGGCGCCCACCCCGGGTTCTCTGCCCTCGCCCTCGACGCCCTTCACGAAGGCTACTCGTCTGAAGCGGGCCCCGGCCGGTCGAAGGCCGTCTTCACCCAGCTGAAGGGAATCGAAAGGCGGGGTAGGTACGCAAGGGTCGTCTGAGTCCCAGCCCCGGCCCGGGTCAGCCCCCCGCAGGCGGGCAACATTTATCAGCCCAACGGCTAGAACCAGCCCAGAAGCTTAAGCTTGGCGCGGATTCACTCTCACAGGCACGGCAAGTCTCATCAGACGCGACCCATCGGCAAGGAGCTCCCTGCCTGGGTGACGACAAGCAAGGAAGACGCGCAGGCTGCGATCGTAAAGCTGGGGAAGGAAGGCGTCTCTCCCAGCAGGATCGGCATGACCCTGCGCGACGACTATGCAGTCCCCCTGGTCAAATCATTGCTCGGCAAATCCCTGGGCGAGGTCCTCTCTGAGGCGAAGGCGTCGCCCAAGCTGCCCCAGGACATCCAGGACCTCATCGACCGGGCGCTGAGGGTGCAGAAGCACCTCCAAGTCCATGGGAGCGACAGGAAGAACGTCCATTCGTTGGAGCTCATTGAGGCAAAGATCTATCGACTCTCGAAGTACTACAAGGACAGGGGCATACTTCCGAACGAATTCAAGTACACTGCCGTAGTCGCCCAGCTCGCCTAAACCGGAGGCAGGCACCCTCCGATGGCCGACCTAGAAGGCCTGAAGTCAAGATACGCGTCCCTGTCCAGGGACGTCCTGAAGCTCGCGCAGGGTGGCAGGAGGGTACTCGTCGTGACCCACATAGACGCCGACGGCCTTTGCAGCGGCTCCACGGTCTTCGAATCCCTGAAGAGAAAGGGCGCCAACGTCGCTCTTCGGACTCTTCCCGACCTCGACCCGAAGGCAATCCTAGCCCTCGAGGCCCAGAAGTACGATTTCCACATCTTCACAGACCTCGGGTCGACGCTCCTCGACGCCCTGGAGGCGGCTCTGGACGGAAGGTTCGTGGTCATCGACCACCATCAGCTCGCCCCCCAGGACCTGGACAGGCGGTCGGTTGTGAACGCGTGGACCTTCGGCTACGACGGGGGAAGGGAGGCCTGCTCCTCTTCTATGGCATACTTCTTCGCGACCGCGACCGACCCCTCCAACCAGGACCTCGCCCCCCTGGCAGTGGTCGGGGCTCTGGCCGACAGGCAGGACAGCGGCCAGGGCAGGTCGCTGACAGGGCTGAACAGGGCGGCCCTAGAGGAGGCACAATCGCTCGGCCTCGTCTCGGCCTCCAAGGACCTGATGTTCACCGGGAGGCAGACCCGCCCCATCCACGAAGCGGTCGCCCTCACCTCGACGCCGTTCCTCAGGGGCCTCACGGGGAACAAGGACGCGGTCCTGGCTGCGCTCCACCACTCGGGCCTCGTGCTCAAGGACGGAGGCATCTGGCGAACCATCTCCTCATTGGCGCCGGACGAGAAGATGAAACTGACCGAGGTCGTTGCAAGCATGGCAGGCCAGGCTGAGGGCGCCACCGACGCGATTGCGAGCCTCGTGGGCGAGGTCTACAATCTCGAGCTCGAGGACCCCTTCACTCCCCTGCGCGACGCCAGAGAGTTCGGGACCCTCCTCAATTCCTGCGGGAGGATGGGGGCTGCTGGGACCGGGGTCTCCATCTGTCTCGGGGACAGGAACGAGGCCCTGAAGTCGGCGATGAAGGTACTTTCGGAATACAGGACGGGCATCAACAGGGCCCTCGAGTCACTTGCCTCGGACGCAGCAAGGACTGAGACCCGCGGCAGTCTGGTCCTCGTCAAGGGCGAGGGAGTCGTCGACGAAAGGCTTCTCGGGCCAGTCATCTCCATCCTTTCTTCCACCCAGGCCTACAGAAACAAGGTCATTGTAGGCTTCGCCACGAGCCGCGAGTCGGACCTCAAGGTCTCCTCCAGGGTCGGCGACGCCTACTCCGGCGACGTAGACCTGGGCCTGCTGATGAGGGAGTCGGCCGAGTCTGTGTCCGGAGTAGGAGGAGGCCACGCAATGGCCGCAGGCGCAAAGATCCCCTCTTCTATGGCCGAGGCATTCTCCAAGGCGGTCCTCGAGAGGGTGCCCGCTTGAAGACCGAAGTAGTGCTGGCCATCACAGCCTCGTCCGCGAGGACCAGCGGAGCGCTGGGCTCCGTCCTGGCGCCAGACAACGAAGGGAACCCCAAGGGGCTCCGATTCTCCTCCCAAAGGAGGGGCAGGTCCACGGTCTTCAGGGCAACTTCAGAGAGCCCCTCTACGGCCCTCTCGACAGCCGTTTCCATACTGCGCGACGTCTCTCTCTTCCAGGAAGTATGGCTTTTATCGGGTGGCGGGGCGCCACTGTCCCAGAAGCGGCTTGATCGACATTAGACTAGTGAGGGAAGAACCGGCGACCGTCGCCTCGAGCTTGGAGAAGCGGGGCGCGGGTGACAAAAAACCCCTCGTTGAGGAAGCGGCGAAGGCCGACACGGAATGGAGGAAGCTAAAATTGGAGGTGGACACCCTGAGGCACAGGCAGAACGAGCTCACGGCCCAGATAGCCGGCCTGAAGAAAAAAGGCTCGTCGCCGGAAGAGAAGCTCGACGAGGTCAAGGACATCCCCCAACAGATCAAGGAACTCGAAGCCAGGGCAGAGGAGAGGCGCTCAAGGCTCACAAAGATACTCATGGGCCTGCCCAACGTCCTCCACGAGAGCGTCCCCACCGGAAAGGACGAGGCACAGAACATAGTGGTCAGGACCGTCGGCAGAAAGCCAGACTTCGACTTCGAGCCCAGGGACCACATCGCCATCCTCGCCGGCCTCGGGATGATCGACATGGAGAGGGCCGCCAAGGTCGCCGGCGCCAGGTTCTTCTTCCTGAAGGGAGACGCGGTCAGGCTTGAGCACGCCATCCTCAGATACGCCCTCGACTTCCTCGCCGAGCGCGGATTCACGGCTGTCGAACCTCCGTTCATGCTGAACCGGGCCTCCTACGAAGGGGTCGTCAACCTGGACGACTTCGGGCCGGTGATCTACAAGGTCGAAGGCGAAGACCTCCACCTGATCGCCACCTCCGAGCATCCCATGGTCGCGATGCACGGTGACGAGATCATGGAAGGTTCGAAGCTCCCTGTCCGCTACTCAGGCCTCAGCCCATGCTTCAGGGTGGAGGCTGGGGCCCACGGCAAAGACACCAAAGGGATCTTCCGCGTCCACCAGTTCTACAAGGTGGAGCAGGTGGTCTTCTCCAGGCCCGAGGAGAGCTGGAAGATCCACGAGGAGCTGATCTCGAACACCGAGCAGATCTACAAAGACTTCGAGATGCCCTACAGGGTCGTCGTCCTTTGCAGCGGAAACACTGGATTCATGTCCGCGAAGACCTATGACCTGGAGGCATGGCTCCCGGGGCAAAAGAAGTACAGGGAGATGGCCTCGGCGAGCAACGTCACCGACTTCCAGTCCAGGCGCCTGTCCATCAGGTACAGGGACAAGCAGAACCAACCCACGACCCTGGTCCACACCCTGAACTCGACGGCCGTCGTCACGAGAACCCTGGTGGCCCTGGTCGAAAACTTCCAACAGAAGGACGGCTCGGTCAAGATCCCGAAGGCCTTGAGGCCCTACATGGGCAAGACAGAGACGCTTTCCCGGCAGTGAGGTTATAAGCCCGAGACGGGCGGGTCGCCTGAAAGTGCCGAAGAAGGTCGCGAAGGTCAGGGACAAGTGGAAGCTGAAGTCTTGGGTCACTGTGACCGCATCCACGTCCTTCGGCAACGCCCCGATTGCGAGGGTTCCTCTCACAGACGTCGAGAAGCCTTCGGGCAGGGTCATAGAGACGACGCTCTACGACATCCTCAAGCAGGACCCCCAACACTACGCGTTCAAGCTCTTCTTCCAGATTGACAGGGTCGAAGGGGAGACCGCCCACACCATCTTCAAGGGCCACGAGTACTCCAGGGAGTTCCTCAGAAGCCTGATCAGGCGAGGCTCCTCCATGGCGGATTTCATCAGGGACTACACGACCAAGGACGGATACGTGGTGCGCGTATACTGCACCGCCCTATCCCAAGGGAAGATGAACAGCTCCAAGAAGCACGACCTCCGGGTGATGATGGACAAGGTCATCTCCGAGAAGGCCTCCGGCATGAACTACGAAGGCTTCGCGCAGGAACTGGTGCTGCAGAAGGTCGCCTCGGACGTCTACAACGAGGCGAAGAAGATCACTCATCTCAGGCACGTGGGCGTCAGGAAGAGCAAGCTGATCTCAAGGCCGGACCAGAAGCGAGCCGAGCCCCTAGCCCCGCTTGCCGCCTGACACGACCTTCACAACGTCCCTATTCTCGAGCCTGTGGTCCGCCCCCAGTCTTCGGCCATTCCTCGCGTCGACTGCATAGAGGAAACTTTCAGCCAGCTCGCTGTGCACAGTCCTCGCGAGGTCTAGGGCCGTGGACCCTCCCCTCATCACATAGGCATCGGGAAGGACGTTGCCCGCCTTGTCTGAGAACTTCGTCTCGTCCTCGACGGGAAAGACGACTATCGCGTTCAGCAGGCCGAAGAAGGCTTCGTTGATCGAGGTCTGGACGCCAGTGCCCCCGTAGGCCTTCATCACCTTCTGCTCCACCATCCTCAGGGCCTCGGCCTGGGCCTGGCTCAATTTCTCAGCGGCTGGCACAGAGAAGCTGGCGTCGCCGGGGAAGTACCTGACAAGCCCGTGTTCCGACGCCCTCCTCAACAGAAGTTCTGCCTCCGACGCGCATGGGACGACCTTTCTTCCGCTCTTCTCGAGCTTTTGGATGTTCGACCCCGAAGTGGGAAGGTCCGCCTTGTTCGCCGCAATGAGCGAAGGCTTGGTCAGTTTCCTGATCCCGACCACGAAGTCCATCAGCTGGGAGTCGCTCCAAGCCGTCAGCTTCTCAGTCCTCAGGCCAAGGTGAAGCACCACCTGCTCGACGTCCGCCAGCGTGACCGAGAGTCCTGAGAGCCTCTCCGCCAGGTGCTCGACCTTCTTGCCGCCCGCCTGTTCGACTGCCCTCGACGCCTTCTCCCAGTCCTTCTTGAGCAACCCGCAGACCCAAAGGTCGAACTCGCGCTCCACCATCTCGATGTCCTCGGCCGGGTCGTGGCTCCCTGCCGGCACCTTCCTCCCCTCGAGGTCCGTCGACCCGGAGGCGTCGACCACGTGCACAAGGGCGTCGGCCTGTCTTATCTCGTCCAGAAACCGGTTCCCCAGCCCCCTGCCCTCCGACGCGCCCTGTACCAGGCCGGCCACGTCGACGAGCTTCACCGGGATCAGCCTGTTCCCGTCGACGCAGAGGGAATTGCGAGGCTTGTCCGTCACGCCCAGCTCCCTGCAGACGCACTTCGTCTTCAGATAGGCCACTCCGACGTTGGGCTGGATGGTGGTGAACGGGTAGTCCGCGATTTGGACTTCTTTGAGGGTGGCGGCCGCGAAGAAGGTGGACTTCCCGACATTAGGTTTGCCGACGACCCCCACAATCACGCGCGGCGCCTGGGCTCCGTCCGTTATAACCCTCAGGCAGGTCCGCTCCCCGCATGGTTCGGGTTGGCGTCGTGGGCGGCGGCCGTGCGGGCGTCGAAGCCGGGCTCGAAGCCGCCTCAAAGGGAGCGAAGGTGACGCTCTTCGAAGGCGCATCGCGGGTCCCGGATTGGAGGAACTCCTGGCCCGACCTCCTCACGTCCAGCCCTCCTCCAATCCGAGACACCCATAGCCTCCTAGAAGCGGAGGGCGTGGAGGTCCTCCTCGGCGAGACGGTGTTGTCAGTGGACCAGGGCCTCGTCGTCTCAGGGTCTAGGGTCCGGAGGCGCTTCGACGCAGTAGTCGTTGCCACCGGGAGCAGTCCCGCTCTCTCCCGTTTCGTCGGTTCAGGAAAGACAGGAGTCTATGTCCTAGACGGACCGCAGGCATATGTCGAGGCGGGCAGGCACGTTGGTTCCGCGGATTGGGTCGTAGTCCAAGGCGAAGGAATCTTGGCTCTCCGTGTCGCTGACAGGCTCTCGTCCAGGGGCCTGGGGGTGACCCTCCTCCGAAGGCGCCCACTAGCAGGCCTCACCGAGGTCGACTCCATGCTCGTGTCGGCCGCAGCAGCGAGGCGCGTCTCGATTGTGCAAGGCCAGGTCGAGGCCGCCGCAGGCCAAGGCAGGGTTCAGGCTGTCGTCTCAGGGGGGCGAGTGCACGCCTGCGAGGCCCTCCTCGTCCTGCCCGAATTGTCTCCACGTCTTCCCAGGGTCCCTGTCACCCTCGGTCGGCTTCGGGGCATCAGGGTGGAGGAGGACCAGTCGTCCAGCTCCCCTGGGCTCTACGCTGCGGGCTCCTGCTCCGAACCCGCGCTTCGTCCCCCGTGCCCAGGGATCTCCAGGACCTCGTCGTCGCCGGGAAGGGTGGCCGGGGCCAACGCAGCTGGCGGTATCCTCTCCCTGAGATGCAGTCCTTCCTGGAGCGAGGAGCTCTTCGGCCTGGCGTTCTCCGCCACTGGCCAAAGCTTGGAAGAGGCAGCGCTGGCGGGACTCGATGCCTCGAGGGTCGTGGTTCGGAGAGGGTCCTCGGCCCTCTGCTGCGTTGTGTACGAGAGGCGCTCTCTCAGGCTCCTGGGAATACAGTCTGCGGGGCTCGGTCCGGGGCACTCCGCGGCCCTCGCCGTCGCCGTCGGCCAGTCCGCGCACCTGAGCGCCCTCGCAGACCTGTCTTCTGCAGATTCAACCGATATATCGCTCGTCGCCGAGGCCGTTAGGCAGGGACTCGGTTGGAGCGTCTGATGACTTGGTCAAGGTCCTGATCTGCGACCAGGTGGAGGTCGCCAAGCTCGGCCTTGGCAGCCCGATCGAAGCTGACTACCGGCCGACCATCACCAGAGAGGAGCTTCTTCGCATCGTCGGGGACTACGACGCAATCATTGTCAGGAGCCGGACAAAGGTCGACAGGGAGGTCTTGGACAGCGCCTCACGCCTGAGGCTCGTCGCCAGGCCTGGAACGGGTCTGGACAACATAGATGTGGAGTACGCGAAGTCCAGGGGAATTCAAGTGGTCAACAGCCCCGAGTCGCTCGTCGAGGCAGTCTCCGAGCACGTGATCCTCCTGATGCTAGCTCTGAGCAGGCGCCTCGTCGACGCCGACTCGTCAACGAAGGCAGGAAGGTGGGAGAAGAACGCCCTGACCGGCTCCGAGCTCAAGGGGAAGACCCTCGGCATAGTGGGACTGGGGAGGATAGGGCGAAGGATCGCCGAGGTCGCAAAGTCGCTGGGGATGACCATGCTTGTCTACGATGTCATCGAACTTCCCCAGGAGGTGACCTCCGGCCTCGGGGCCCGGGTCGTTCCATTGGACGAACTACTCCGCTCCTCGGATTTCGTTACCCTCCACGTCCCCATGACCGCGGAGACGAGGCACCTCATAGGGAGGTCCAAGCTATCCCTGATGAGGAGGACCGCCTTTCTGATCAACACTTCCAGGGGAGGGGTCGTGGACGAGGAGAGCCTTGCGGCAGCGCTGGGGCAGGGCACGATCGGTGGAGCAGCCCTCGACGTCTTCGAGGACGAGCCTCCCTCGGGCTCGATTCTGAAGGCACCCCGGACGATACTGACCCCGCACATCGGAGGCCAGACAGAGGAGGCCCAGTCCGATGCCATAGCGTCAGTCGGCCAGAAGGTGGCGTCCTTCTTCTCCGGTCGCTGAAGCGGCCAAGAACGTTTATTTGGCTACTGAGAACGAGGCGCCTCGATGCCCATGTACAGAGAGATTTCGAAGACCTGGCAGAGCATCTTCCATGAGAAGGCCGGAAACATCAGGGAGAGGGCAGTGGAACTGAGGAGGGAGCCTGCCATGCTGAGGGTCGAGCGCCCGTGGCGCCTGGACCGCGCCCGGTCGATGGGTTACAAGGCGAAGGAAGGAGTGATAGTAGTGAGGATGCGCGTCTCGAGGGGAGGGATGAGGAAGCAGCGGCCCACCTCCGGCAGGAGGCCAAAGCACATGGGAGTCTTGAAGATCAAGTCCGCGGTCTCTTCGCAGGCCGTCGCAGAGCGAAGGGTCTCGGAGAGGCACCCGAACATGAAGCTTATCGGGTCCTACCCAGTGTGGCAGGACGGGATCCACGCCTGGTACGAATGCGTCCTGATCGACCCGCTCCACCCGGCTGTAAGGAAGGACTACGACTACAGAAGGGCCCTGGGCATAACGGTCTAGGCTACCTTTTCATCTCGCTGCTGTGGCCTGGGAAGATCTTCGAGTTCGGGTCCACGTAGGCCTTTGCAACGTTCACCGCCAGCGCCGCCTGGGCGTATCCGGTGGCGATCAGGTTGAGCTTGACCCCGTCCATGGGCCCGGCGATGTCGCCGGCGACGTAGACACCCGGGATGTTCGACTCCATCTTTCCGTTTACCCTCAGTTCCCTGCCGTCGATCTCGAGCCCCCAGTCCTTTATGGGCCCCAGGTCTGCCCTGAATCCGATGTTGACCAGGATCGCATCGACTTCCAGGGTCGTCTCTGCGCGCGTCCTGTTGTCGAAGACGACAGCCTGTGTCAGCTTCTTCCCGTCCCCGGCCACGCTCTTTACTTCGTAGAAGAGCCTGAGGTCGACGCCCGACTTCATGAGCTCGGCGACGCTCTGCTCGTGGGCCCTGAAGACGTCGCGCCTGTGGACCAGGGTGATCTTCTTGGCGATGTCCTTGATGTTGAGGGCCCAGTCCACAGCAGAGTCGCCGCCTCCCACTATCAGTAGTCTCTTGTCCCTGAAGACGCTCTTGTCCTTTACGAAGTAGAAAACTCCCTTCCCTTCGTAGTCCCCAGCCCCGGCAGCCTCCAGCCTGTTGGGCGAGAAGGCCCCCACTCCCGCGGCGATCAGCACCGCCTTCGAGAGGTGTTTCGTCCCCTTGTCGGTGCCCAGCTCGAAGACCCCGTCATTCTTCGCCATCGTCGTGACCCTCTCCCCGAGTACGACCGTCGGGTTGTACTGGAACGCCTGGTCGACCAGGTTCCTTACGAGCTCCTTGGCCAGGATCTTGGAGAAGCCCGGAGCGTCGAAGATGTACTTCTCGGGGTAAAGGACGGCAACCTGCCCCCCCGGTTCCTCCAGCGCATCGATAATCTTCGTCTTCATCTGTCTGAGGCCTGCGTAGAATGCAGCGAAGAGCCCGCTGGGTCCGGCGCCTACGATTGTGATGTCGAAGACCTCTTCAGACATGTCTTCAAACCGCCCATCTTGGAACGGCGTATAAGCGTTCTAACCGAACCCGACTCCAATCGGGTCCCTCGGCTTGATCACCTCTCGAAGAAGAACTGTGGCGTACTGGCCCCTCGCAAGGACAAAGTTCGCCGAGGCCATGTCCCCCGAGGTTTCGACCGACTGGTCGCGGACAAGCATGTGCGGAATCCTGAACCCTCCTTCGAACGAGACTTCCTGCATCTCCTCCAGGTAGAAGTCCTTGGCCGAGACCCCTTCCTCTGCCAACACCTTCTCCAGGCATCTGTCGAACCTCGACCCATAGTTCCTGTAGGCGAAACCGGCGAGTTGGACCATGGGCAAGGCGTTTCCTGTCGCCCCGTCCCTCACGCCCCTGACACGGGATAGCACAAGTCCGTCGTCCCCCACCTCGCACCAGTTGTCCCCCTTTTCGAACTGTGAGATGTC
The DNA here is from genome assembly GCA_016200025.1 of Nitrososphaerota archaeon. Lineage (GTDB taxonomy): Archaea > Thermoproteota > Nitrososphaeria > Nitrososphaerales > Gagatemarchaeaceae > UBA183. The sequence goes on along the minus strand of JACQFO010000008.1, from coordinate 13,797 downwards.
GAGCTCGGCCCTTAGGGCCTCGCTCAGGGTCCTATTGAAGAGGTACGACTGATACGCTTGGGCATAGAGCCTCCTCAGCCTTACCGGGATTGCCCTCAGGGCCCCGACCCAGTCCTCGGGCTTCGATGCGAGCCTGAACGCGACCCTCCGCTCAGTGTCCTGACCCTGGGGCAGCAGTCTGGCTCCTTCTTCGTACTTCCCGGCTGCCATCGCCTCTCTTGCAGCGAGCCTCTCCGCGCCGTCCCTAGCCCTGGGTTCGCACAGCATCACGCGAACCGCGCCTGCGTAGTCCCTGCGTATCATCGCCCTCCCCACCCTGTGCGTCCCCGCTCCGACGCCAAACCTCTGCATCCCGTAGAAGTTCGGCATCAGCCCCTTCGACGAAAGCTCGAACGCCTCCGCGAACCTCTCCTCGATCTCGGCGCAGCAATCTCTCAAGACCAGCTGGAACCTGTTCCCAGCCACCGACGACCTGGATATCGGGCTCGGCACGAAGCCCACGACCTTCGCCGTCCACCTTTCTCCTGAGACCGAGTCGGGGCGTCCCGAGTTCCTGCTCGTCGGGGTTGCGTATTGAACCGCGACTGCCCTCTTGTCCTTCAGCCCCCCGAAGCTAACCCTGCTCTTCAGTGCCACCGAGAGTTCTCTTTCAAGATGCATCGTGTCTATCGAGCGTTTCTCGACCCTGTAAAGCGGCAGATATCCCTCGCGCGGCTCTGCCGTCATCCCGTCAGCAGAGATGAACTCCTCAACCCGAAAGTCCTCGTCGAAGGCCTTCATCCTCGCTGCGCAGGGCGGGCCTTTGCTGGAGTAGGCTTCCATCCCCACCTCCCTGTCTGCGTCAGGGACGGCGATCAAAGGAGCTTGAGCTTGCCAGTGATCATGTCGACTTCCTCGTCGGGCCCGGGACCGATTCCCAGACAAGTTATCGTCCCCGGCTCAAGCTGAGTCAGTCCCCTGTCCTGTATCAGGGCAGCGGGAAGCCTTGCGCTCCGGCTCTTCCTGAAGAGCTCCTGCAGCCCCTCTTCGTCCTGTACCTTCACCACAATCTTCGCCTGGCCCCCCTCCTTCCACCTTGCGTACCACTCGGGCCTGCGCTCCATGGCCTCCTCGGCCGCAGACAAAGACGCGTGGGCCACCTGAGCCGCGAGCTTGCCCTTCCCCATCTTCAGGTCGACCCTTACGACCACTGCCTGTTTCATCTGAGACTTCTCTGCCAACGGTTATTACGACTCTGAATAAGCCTTTGTCGAAGTCCGTCCCATTGCCAAACGATTTCGACTTGGTCGTCGGCGGAGGCAGCGTCGCGGGCCTTGCGTTCGCAGCGGAGGCATCCAAGAGGGGCCTCTCCGTGGTCGTCGCCGAGGAGCACGACCGGGTGGGCGAGCCCGAGAAGTGCGACGGCCTTGTCAGTCTCCGGGGGCTGAGTTACTTCGGGCATCCTCCGCGGCCGGAGGTCGTACAGAACCAGATTGCTTCCGGAGTCATTCACTCGCCGGGCGGCAAGCGTTTCGCAGTCAACGCCACTGCCCTCGATGTCGTAGTCCTAGACCGGAGCGCCTACGACCGGCAGCTCGCCGACGAGGCGACGGAGGGGGGCGCAGAAGTTCTTACGGGGACCAGGGTCACCAGGGTCTCCGAGTCAAACCAGGGAGTTTCCATCGAAGCCGGGGGGAAGACCCTGACTGCGAAGTACTATGTAGACGCGACAGGTCCTGCCTCAAGCCCGAGGAGGGGGATACTACCTGCAGCGAAGTACGAGCTTGAAGGGGAATGGGTCAAGGAAAAGGTCGTGGAGGTCTTCATAGATTCAGCCAAGTATCCTGGCTTCTTCGCCTGGGTAATCCCAATCGGAAGCCACAGGGCGAAGGTCGGGGCCGCGGGCCGGGGGGTCAGCCCATTCAAGGCTCTGGACGCATTCCTCGAGGACAGGCCAGCAACGGTCCTGCGGAGAGTCTCAGCGCCGATATTCATCGGCGGACCGGTGGGCGAGTTCGTCAAAGGAAGGAAGGTCTTGGTGGGAGAGGCAGCGGGGCAGGTGAAGCCGACCACTGCCGGAGGGATAATGACCTCTCTATCCGGTGCGGTCGTGGCCGCGAAGTGGTTCAGCGAGAGCATCAAGAAAAGGGACCCTGACCTGATCTTGAACTACCAAAGGGAATGGGAGGCGCGCTTTCTGAAGGAGATGAGGTCGATGAAGCGGCTGAGGGGGGTCTTCGAGAAGCTCTCGAACTCCGACCTCGAGGCCCTTGTCAGGGTCCTTGCGACGCCCAGGCTGATCATGAAGCTCTCACAAACCGACTTCGACTTCCACGCGACCGCGCTCCTTGGGGTGCTGGGGCTTCCTGGCCTGCTTCGGGTAGCCAAAGTCGTCGCTTCAGCCGAGATCCGGTCCCTCCTCGTCCAAGGCTAGGGCGCCCTCCACTCAGCAATCTATATCAGCCGGCCCAGGAGGGCACTTCAAAGAAATGTCCCAGGCGACCGTAACGCTCCCGCTCTGCAGCTCGTGCAATCGACCCGTCAAGCCGGCTGAGAGGGCGACGAAGTTCAACTGCCCCAGCTGCAATGCGTCCCTCATCTGGAGGTGCGAGAAGTGCAGGAAATTCTCTAGGCTGTACGTCTGCCCCAACTGCTCCTTCGAAGGACCGTAGGCGGCAACAATGGGCTCGTACGTGATCAGGCTGAAGCTTCTTCCTCAGGACACAACTACGGAACACCAGAAGATCGTCGACTCGGTGTCGGGAGTACTTCCCGAGGGTGCCTCAATCAGGAACCAGAGAATCGAACCGATTGCCTTCGGCCTCTCCGCGGTCATCGTGGACGTCGTTGTCCCAGAGGAGGAGGGAGCCGTCGACAAGGTTGAGCAGGCTGTCTCCACAGCCCCCCTGGTCGGGCAGTCCGAATTGGTGGGAGTCAGCAGGATGTCTAGCAAGCTGCCTCCGTAGATTCTCCGTCGCTGCATACCTTTTATAGCACGCAGGAACCCCTTACATCTACCGTTTCTCGCACGATGTGAATTCAATGAGATATCCTCTAAGATACGCGGCCTACGAATGGATCAAGGAGAAGAAGAGCGCCACCGACGACGACCTCCTCGAGGCCCTGAACAAGAACGGGAGCAGGTGCTCCCCCGACGAAATGGACAAGCTCCTGATGCAGCTTGAGATTCTGGGCCTGATAACCATCCGCTGGGTCTCCAAGGAAAAGAGAAGGATCGAGGTCGTGGAGAAGCCCGCCGAAGAGACCAGGGTCCCAAGAGTCAACGAGTGAACCAAGGGATAAATCGCGCAGACCCGCGGCGCCCACGCCATGGGCGTGGACTTTGGCGACTCGATTCCGAGGGAGAAGATACGCCTCGAAGACATTACGGGCTGGAAGCTGGCCGTCGACGGCTACAACACTCTGTACCAGTTCCTAGCGATCATCAGGGGCATGGACGGCGGGCACTTGAAGGACGCCAACGGGCGTGTCACTTCGCACATCTCCGGGCTCTTCTACAGAAACGTCAACCTGATGGAGTTGGGTATGAAGCTCGTCTATGTCTTCGACGGCAAGCCCCCTGAACTGAAGAACGAGGAGATCAGGCGCAGGTCGGCCCAGAGGAGCGAAGCCAAGGACCAGTACCTCAGGGCCCTCCAGGCTGGCGACCTCGTACAGGCCCGCAAGTTCGCTGAGGCGTCCACAGTCCTGCGCAGAGACATGGTCGCAGACGCGAAGGAGCTCCTTGACGCCATGGGGATTCCATGGGTCGACGCTCCCTCGGAAGGCGAGGCCCAGGCATCCACCATGGCCATGGAAGGCACAGTCAACGCGGTCGCCTCTCAGGACCATGACTCACTCGTCTTCGGGGCCCCGATACTGGTGAGAAACGTCACAATCTCAGGGAAGCGCCGTCTCCCCAGCAAAGGCATCGTGATCAACGTCCAGCCAGAGCGGATCAAGCTGTCGGACGTCCTTGCCTCGACTGGGCTGACCAGAGAACAGCTCGTGGACTACGCGATCCTGCTCGGCACCGACTTCAACCCCGACGGGTTCGAAGGCGTCGGCCCGGTGACGGCACTGAAGTACATCAAGAAATATGGAAAGCTCGAGGAGGTCAAGGAGCTCAAGGACAGGCTTGAGGCTGTGAAGTATGAGGCAATCCGGGACCTCTACTTGCACGCCCCGTCTTCGAAGGGAATCCAGCCCGATTGGAGGCCCATCGACAGGGCCCGGACCGTCTCCTTCCTCGTGAACGAGCATTCGTTCTCGCGAGAAAGGGTGGAGTCGGCCATTGACCGCGTCCAGACCAAATCCGCCGCCGAGTCGGAGACCTTGGAAAAGTGGTTCGGCTGAGCCAGGGCACCCTTCCCGAGCTGCGCGATATCGAGCAGGCAGAATCAAGAATCCGTCCCTACGTGCCCCAGACTCCGCTCGAATACTCGAAGGGGATCTCGGACCTCCTTCACCGCGAGACCTACCTTAAGCTGGAATCCTTCCATCCCATCCGCGTCTTCAAGATCAGGGGCGCGGTCAACAAGCTTCTCTGCCTCGGAGAGTCCAGCCTGAAGAAGGGGGTCTGCACCGCGTCCTCGGGGAACCACGGGTTCGCGGTGGCCTACGCCTCCAGACTCTTCGGGGCCAAGGCCACGATCTGCGTCCCAGACAACGTCAATCCGCAGAAGCTCAGGGCCATCCAGGAGCAGGGAGCAGAAGTGCTGCGCTCAGGAAGCGGCTACGACGAGACCTACGAGAACGCCCTGGTGACCGCGAGGAAGCGCGACCTCACGTTCATCCATGCCTTCAACGACGGACAGATCATAGCAGGTCAGGGCACCTGCGGGCTCGAGATCGCGAAGCAGCTCCCGGACGTCGATGCAGCAGTTGTGGCCATCGGGGGTGGGGGGCTGATCTCCGGCATTGCCATAGCGCTGAAAGCTGCGCTGAAGGGAGTCTCGGTCTACGGCGCCGAAACGGTGGCCATCCCCTCGATGCTGGAGTCCCTCAGTGCTGGCAGACCAGTGAAGGTGAATCCGCAGCCGACCATCGCAGACGGGATGCAGGCGTCCATCCCGGGCTCCCTCACCTTCGAGGCCGTGCGAAGGCACGTCGACGGCATCGGCCTGGTCAAAGACCCTGAGCTCGAGGAAGCGATCTACGACCTTTTGGTCCTCGCCAGGGTGCTGGCCGAGCCCGCCGGGGCCGCTCCTCTTGCTGTCATGAAGGGCTCCCTGAAGGAAGCAAAAGCCGAGAAGATCGTCCTAGTAGTGAGCGGGGGCAACATCTCTGTAAAGCTGCTCTCCTCGATCCTCACGAAAAGAGAGAAGTGAATGCGCGGGCGTCCCCAGCCTTTAGGAACGGGTTCGCGGCTTTTTCCTCGCCTAGCGTCCTGAACTTCACCTCGCCATAGTCGTGCCCCGGGTAGACCAGCGTACCCTCGGGAAGCCTCATGAGCACCTCGTACAAGCTTCTGTACATAGCCTCCGCATCGGCCCTCACGAACCTGCCTATCGTCCCCACGAAGAGTGCGTCTCCCGTGAAGACGTTCTTCCCGTCGAACAGGCAGACGCTGTCCTCCGTGTGGCCCGGAGTATGAAGCACCTTCACCTTCTTCCTACCCAGGCTCAACTCGTCGTTGTCCCCGACCCTGAGGTCGCTGGCAATAGGCGAAGCCTGGTGTGCCACCAGCTTGGCGCCCAGGGCGCCGGCCAATTCCCTCAGCGTCGCGGTGTGGTCGAAGTGTTCATGCGTCGCCACTGCGTACTTCACGTCGGCCCTGAGCTCGTGGACGGCGTTGAGCACGGGGTCCTTTTCCCACCCCGAGTCGATGACCATGGACTCGCGGCTTTCCTCATCGACGAGGACGTAGACGAAGTTCGCCATCGGCCCGACAGGGATCTGCCTCACCAGCAACACCTTCCACCTGCGCAGTCATGTCGCCTCGCATCTTTATGAACCTCAGACGCCCCTGGCCCCCATGGCTCGGCTCGCGCCAAAGAAGCCCTCGGAGTCGGAGATGTCGACCGTACGGCTCATGATGCCCACGGATGCCAACGTGCTCGGGAACGTCTTCGGCGGAGCGATAATGAGGTACATGGACGAGATTGCGGCCATAGTAGCCTGGCGCCATGCAGGCATCAACTGCGTCACCGCTTCAATAGACAGGATGAACTTCTACGCTCCAGTCTACGTGGGGAATCTCCTGATCCTCAAGGCCACTGTCAACTATGTCGGGACAACCTCCATGGAGATAGGCGTCCGAATTGAGGCGCTCGACCCCACGACCAGGAAGGGCGCCCAGACCGGCTCGTGCTACCTCACCTACGTCGGCCTCGACAACAAGGGACGCCCCACCCCCATCCCCAAGCTTCTCTTGACCACGAAGGAAGAGAGGAAGCGGTTCAAGCAGGCCCTCGCAAGACGCAAGCTGAGGGAAGCAGGAGATGCGGTCCTAAGGGAGCGCTAGGCGCTTTCCTCCGATTGATTCCCGACTCAAATAATCTAGAGCTTGCCGCTCATACGGCAGCAAAGGGACCGAGGACGCGTGAAGGATTTCTCCGATGCGTTCGGCGTGGAGAAGATGCGAAGCGGCAACGCCGCCGTCTATGAGCTCAAGGAGCAGTTCGAAAAGTTCGCCGCCTCGCCTCAGAAGGTCGACCTCTGCGAAACAATCGCTCGCTGCTTCTATCAGCTGGAGCAATTCGGGGACGCGGCCGACTGGTACGAGACGGCCGGCAGGCTCATCCTCTCCGAGGCGAGTGCGACCCCGGCCCTGAAAGCGCTCTCCGCCCTCACGGAGTACGAGAAGGCCCTCGAATGCTACAAGAAGGGCGAGGACGACGAAAGCTTCACCGAGTGCTCCACCCTCATACGGCAGCTCAGCCGCGCCTGTGCTTCAGCCTGAAGCGCCTTCGGACTCCTGTCGCTTTGCAGCCTGGCGGTTCAAGGTCTTCGTATAGCACTCCACGCAGACAGGCTCCTCCCTGGGCCCGACCTTGTACGTATGGAGCACCACCTCCAATTCAGTGTCGCAGAAGAAGCACTTCGCCTTCAACGACCAACACCCTTCGCGGCGTGGACCCGCCTCCGCTCCAGCTTTCCCCCCTTCTTGAAGTGCCAGACCTCAGCGTCGCCGTTGGAACTCTTCCCCCAGAGGACCAGCTCCTCGAGCTCGTCCTTCGCGACCCTGGCCCTGCCGCTCTTCACCTGTATGAGCAGGATTCTGCCCTCCTTCGCGGCGAAGACGTCGACCGCACCGTGAGATGCCGCACTTCTGGAGACCATCCACCCATCTTCTTTCAGGATCTTCATAGTTCTATACTCCTTCTCCCTACCTGAGCGATATCTGTTCACGACCAACCAGTGAGCTACCTTACTCGCCTTGCGTCCGATCCTGACACGGATAAGCTCTTGCCGCGGAGTTCGACGCCCGACACAAGGATCACCGAACCTGTAACTGCGAGGGCCCCCAGAGGGCTGCGGCGGTCCCCGTCCGGAAGAGCGCCCTGGCAGCGTCATTCAAGCTGGCCCGCCGCGCGTCCTTCGGCTCATAAGCCTTGGCGGGCCGCGCTAAGCTTATGACGAGCGGAACGGCGGCCATCGCAAGAGCATGGAAGGAGCGCGGAAGTCAGTGAGGGCGATGGAGTCGCACTTTACGGACCAGCTGGAGCGGCGCGACAGGGTCCTGAAGGATACCCGAGACGTGATCACCGCCTCGTCGAGGGCGATAATCGGGGTCCACACTGGCAAGCCGAAGGAGGCAGCAAAGGAGCTCGCAAGGGCAAAGGTGCTCCTCGCAGAGCTCAAGGGCCGAGGGAGCGGACCACTGGCGAGATACATCATATCACCCGAGGCAGAATTCGTCGAGGCTTCCGCGGTCGTGGCGCTGGCGAAGGGGAAGCCGGTTCCCACTCGCGAGACCCTTGGTGCCTCACCCGAAGCGTATCTCCTAGGACTCCTCGACACGGTGGGCGAGCTCAAGAGGCTCGTGCTGGACTCGATAATGAACGGGGATCTGCGCAGGGCGCGGCGCCTCTTCGGGGTGATGGAGGACCTCTACTCGGTCTGTTCTCCCTTGGCAGTCTACGACCACGTTGTCAACGGCGCCAGAAGGAAGATCGACGTCGCGAGGATGCTGGTCGAAGACACCAGGGGGCTTTTGACCGAGGAGACGAGGAGGGAGTCGGTCAATACTGCCATGGCCCGCTTGGAGAAGAAGCTTGGCGGAAGGACTCGGCCCTAGTACTTTCCCAACAGCGAACTCGTCTTCACGCCAGGGACCGGCGAGTCGAGCCTCACCACCTTCACCTTGAGTCCGCGCTTCGCAGCCTGTCTCTTGATGTCAGCCTCCCCGTGGTACTGGTCGTATCCGAGTGCTACCACGTCGGGCCGTACCTTAGACAGGGTCTCGTAGATGTCCCCTTCGACTCCGAGTATGGCCGCGTCCACTGCCCTCAGGGCGGAAAGCAGTCTAACTCTCTCCTTCTCGCCCGCGACTGGCTCCCTTTTCTTGCGCCTGCGGATGGTGCTATCCCTTGCGACTGAGACGACGAGGACGTCTCCGAGGGCCTTGGCGGATTCGACTGTGTACAAGTGGCCGATATGAATCACTTCGAATCCGCCCCCGATGAACACCACCCGGATGGCCTCTCGTCCCCCGGGGGTCAGGGCAAGGCCGTCCTTGCCGCTCTTGACCGATCCTGCTTCAACGAGATGTTTGACCTTCTTCCACACGTATTGCTTGTCAACTCCGAGAGCCTCTGAGACTGATACGACCGTGGGCTTCTTCCCTACCAGTCCCTGACTGAAGATTGCCGCGAGCACCCTTTTGTTATTCAAAGGATCACCAGTCTATCTTTGTTACGCCGGAAAAGGACAGTGAGTCCAGAAGGCCCTCCGCGTACCCTATGTTCAACATTGCGAGTTCATCCTCACCATTGGCTAGGTTGACCTCCGCGTCCCTCATGTAGAGCTCCACGTTTTCGACGACGGAGCTGTACTGCGGTCCAAGCTTTGACCTCACCCCGTTCAGCGCGCGCCTGGTCTTGGCAACATACTTCGGCACCAGGGTCTGGGCGGTCCTCAGCACGGCCTCGGAGTTGTCCCTGACTTTGGCCTCGTCAATGTCGAAGATGGCGGAAATCGCCTCGACTTCGGTGAAGTGCAGCTTTCCTGGGACTATCAGCGAATGCGGCGGCTCCCCGTACTTCAGCTTCGAAAGCTCAACAAATTCGTCCGCGAACCTCGCCCCGTCCTCTCTGCCCAACCTCGACTCGACGAGGGCGAAGGTCCTTTCGCTGACTACGCCCCGCTTGAAGTTCGCCTCTGCTAGCAGGAGCCCGGCGATGGCTTCTGCAGGGGAAACGCCTTCTCCGCTGTCTACGTCGTATTCCAACAGCAGTAGGGTGTGCGCCCCTTCCAGGAGATTTTGGTGCAAGATATGATAAGCTTGGGTGAGCCTGTTCACGGCCTCCCTCGTCACCGTCACGGTCCTTGAGAACTTGTAGTAGTGCAGTCCCGAGGCACTTGCAGAGGCTGAGACTATCGTAGCTCCGTGAATAACCTTCGTCTCTACCCCTGACCTTACGGCCCTCACCCGGAGCTCGTCGTGGGTCGTGGCGATCATCGGGTCTCCGAGGACCGCGAGGGCCACCCTCTTTTCCTTCGCTTCAGTTAGGATCCTCGTCCCGTCCTCGACGAAGGCACGGTCCACCATTGACAGGCGCCTCCCTGTCGCCGACTCCAATTCCTTGAGGAGCCTCGGCTCGTGTGGGGTGGTGTAGTACTCCAGGTAAGCTACGTCGGCATCCCGTAATTCGTCAATGCCTTCGAGGCTTATTCCCCTCGGCCCAAGGCCAAGGCCAACGAACGACAGCTTTCCCAACTTTGGGGAATCGTCCGATTTCCTCTAATAAAGTAAATATCCAAGCCTCGGGGTGCCCTAAAGCCGCGGGCCCGTGGCTCAGTGCAGAGAATTCCTCTGCGAGAAGCCAGGTTAGAGAGAACCTCCTAGATCGGCTGGCTCTTAGGCACGGCCGGAGTCACCAGCATGTCGTGGGTTCGAATCCCACCGGGCCCGCTCTCAAGTCTTGCCCAAAACTGTCCGGAAAAAAAGCACATGTTCGACAGACGTGTCACGAATCAATGATAATAACCGATTTGCGCGGGGTGTCCCCATCCAATGTCGGCGCAAGAAGATCGAGCAAGAGAGATGGACCTGACGCCCCACGAAGCCAACTACAACCTGATCGCAGCGGCGATTGCGACAGCGGCAGCTACCATGCTCACTCTTCTCACCACTCTGGGCACTACGAGTATCGTCTTGGAGAGCGCGTTGCTGAAGACGCTCCTCGAGCTGGAGCTGTTGACCCTGGAATTCTCGCTCATCGTGTCCGTGACCGCGCTCATGAAGAGAGGCGAGCGCGACAAGAGGCGGCTGGCCCTCGTTTCTGCATTCCTGCTCATCATCGGGACCTTGCTGCTTTGGACTAGCGCGACGTTCCTGATTATGACCTCGACCTAAACTTTCGGTCCACCGGGCTGAACATGGGGCGGTTTCCTCCAGATTCTCCCAGGACTGTCAGCCGCTTCCCGGCTTCGGCCGCTCGAGCACCCGGTAGGCTCCGTCCAGGGTAGCTGCGAATAGTACCGGGACCAGGAGCAGGAACGCAATCGGGATCGCGGGCACTCTTGCAAGGCCCGCGATTTCTCCGTACAAGAGTGCGACCAGAGGAACCCCTCCTAGACCGGAAAGAATTGCCCCGAAGGCTAGGCTCTTCAGGAGGGTCGCACCGAAACGCCTGCGAAAGTGGACGTAGGCCATTCCTGGCAGTATCGACATCAATACAGCAGCCCCAAGGATCGCTGCCGTTCCCCCGAGGGTCAACGTTAGTTCGATGCCCGAACTCGCAGCCACCCATCTCATCATCGACCTCATCGCCACCCACGCGGCCACCGCTCCGATCACGGAGCCAGCGATGCCCACAGTGACGGCCGTCCTTCCCAAACTTTTCCACGTGTAGGTCACAACGCCCGCAGCCGCGAGAGCGATGCCCCCTAGGGCGGCCACGCTCATCAGTGCGGCTCCCACCGCAAAGACCCCCAGTCCCAGCGCCGTCGAGGCGAGGCTCGTCATGCTCACCAGCCTCCTTTCGTCGCCCATGGTCGAGGGCGCTCAGTCCGAATATATCAAGCTCTCAAGGTCGTCCGTCAATGCTTACCCGTGGGGCCGGCAAAGAGGTGGTGACAAATTTTAAGTAGCGTTGAGGCCTCGAATGAGACGGCTTTGCATCCGACCCCAGTCGATTCCATCCCGTGGGTCCGTTGCACGCGCGGCGACATCACAAGATGAAAGCAGGGGGAGGGCACCGAAAATCGAGGCCGGGGCTGCTCCTCGCCTTTGCGCTGACTCTCCTTCTAGTCCTTCCTTCTCTGCCCATGTCCATAGTACACGCCGCCATCATTCCCCAGACCAAGTTCGTAGTCAACGTCCCGGTGGGAGTTGCTCCATCCGCAGTCATCGTGCGCCCAGGAGGGACGATCTTCGTCGCCAACTACAACGACAGCACAGTTTCGGTTGTCGCCAAGAACAACACGGTCGTCGCCACCATTCCGGTGGGGGCCGGTCCGGTCGCCATGGCATATCTCTTGAAGACCAGAGAGGTCTTCGTGGTCAACAGCCTGGACGGAACCGTGTCTGTCATCTCGAAGCTCAACACGGTCGTCCAGACCATTACGGTGGGAGCCGGCCCGACGGCCATCGCAGTCCAAGGTGCCGAGGTCTTCGTTTTGAACCACGACGACGGGACAGTCTCTGTGATAGGCACTGCCCACACAGTCCTTGCGACCGTCCCCGTCGGCCAGGGCCCCGTAGCCCTCCTTGCTGCGACTTCGAGGATCTTCGTCGCGAACCAGGACGACGACAGCGTCTCAGTAATCTTCAGGCATGCAGTCGTCGCCACGATCATCGTCGGTTCAAGCCCATCAGCCCTCGCCCTGGACCCCGCGAGCCATGAAGTCTTTGTTGCCAACAGAGACGACGGCTCTGTGTCAGCGATAAAACCACCATCTGCATCCATGCCCACGGGTCCGTATCCGGTCGTCGCGACAATCGCGGTCGGGTTGGGACCGCAGGCGATGGCCTACTCTCCGTCCAACGGCAAACTCTACGTTGCCAATCACAATTCGAACACCGTGACCGTGATTTCCAAGTACAACACCATCACGGCTACACTCTCCGTCGGCTCCGAGCCTGTCAGCCTCGTCTACAGTCCCACGAACAGAGAGGTCGACGTAGTTAACAGCGGTGACAACACAATTTCCTCGGTCTTTAGGAGCAACACCTTCGTCGGCACCTTCCCCGTAGGCTCGGGTCCGGTCGCGATAGCCTACAATGCACAGAACCGGCGGCTCTACGTTGCGAACCACCTGGACGGCACCGTCTCCTCTGTCTCCCCTCTCTACACTGTCCTGAACTCTGTTTCCGTCGGGAGCCGTCCCATAGCAATCGCCTTCAATCCCATCAACAACGAGACCTACGTAGCCAACTCAAATTCTCACAACGTGAGCGTAATCGCGAGCGACAACACCGTCTCGGCCACAATCGAGGTCTGCCAGGGCCCGAGTGCCCTTGCCTACGATCCGGCCAACGGGGAAATGTTCGTTGCCTGCTCCTATGACGGTCGGCTCTACGGGATCTCATCCACGAACGAAGTCGTAGCGAACCTCTCCCTCTATTCCCCCGTTGACCTCCTCTACAACCCGGTCAACCAACAGATGTACGTGTCAGACGTAGGGACGGTCTGGGCAGTCAACGCCACGAACGACATCGTCGCCAACCTGACACTGGGCATCAGCCCCTCGGCCCTCGCCTTCGACCCCGCCAACAATGAGACGTTCGTCGCGGACCCCGACGGGGGCAGCGTATTCGCGCTTTCAAGCTCGAACTCCCTGGTCGCGAGATTCAACTTCTCGATAACCTGGGGTAACACTACCGTGCCGACCTTTCCGTATGCGCTGGCCTACAGCCCGTCGAACACCGAGATGTACGTAGCTGATTCGTTGAGCGGAAACCTGACCGCGATATCGAGCGCCAACGCCATCGTAGCCACCATCTTCACTGGCAGAGCCCTGCTCGACGTCGCCTACGACCCGGCGAACGGTGACATGTACGCAGTCGGCTGGCCGAACATTGTGTTCGTAGTCAACTCGACCGACTCAATCGTGACGAGCCTGAGCATAGGACAGGTCGGCGGCCATCCGGACATCACCTACAACCCTGCCAACGGCAACATGTACGTAGCCAACTTCTACGGCATCGGCGTTTCGGTGATACCCAGTGCGAACAACGTCGTCTACTGCATCGGCGTGGGCTCGACGCCCTACGCCCTGGCCTACGACCCTGTGAACCAGGAGATCTACATAACCAACATTAGGGTGGACCGCGTGGCCTGGCTAACAAGCTGAGACGCTGCCCAATCTTGCAAGGGTACACGGTGCTGGGGCCTCGTCGTCTGCAACCGCCCTGTTTATGACCGCCCCCGAGCGTGGGTCTTCCGAGAGTTTGACGAGCCGGGTCGCCGACGACATGGCAGCCCTCATCGGCCACACGCCCCTGGTGCGCCTGAACAAGGTCACGAAGGGCCTGAGGCCCTCGGTCTTTGCCAAGCTCGAGTTCTTCAATCCGGGAGGCAGCGTCAAGGACAGGATCGGCCTCGCCATGATCCTAGACGCCGAGAAGAGAGGCCTGCTCAAGCCTGGTTTCACCATCGTTGAGCCCACTTCGGGCAACACAGGGATGGGCCTCGCCCTGGCAGCAAT
>JACQFO010000118.1 GCA_016200025.1 Nitrososphaerota archaeon | reverse complement strand
CTTCAGGAATGAGGCCCAGAGGGCCTGGCGCTCGGCACCCTCGCCGTGAACTCCCCGGACCTGCAATTGATTTTATACTGTAGTGGAGTCAGCGTCAGAAAGGAGTTCGGCATCGCCTATTAGGATCGGGCTGATCGGGAAGACCAACGCCGGCAAGACGACCCTGTTCAACTCAATGACCTTGCTCGCTGGTGAAGTGTCCAACTATCCGTTCACTACGAAGACCCCCGAGAGTGGGATCGCGAGTGCAGTCACTCCGTGCGTGCACAAGGAGTTCGGCGTCACCGACAGCCCGGCCAACTCGAAGTGCGACGATGGATGGAGGTTCATACCGGTCGAGGTCACCGACCTCCCGGGCCTGATTAAAGGCGCGTGGATGGGGAAGGGACTGGGGAACCAGTTCCTTAGCGTCGCGGCACAGTCCGACGCCCTGCTCCATGTCGTTGACGCGTCTGGCAGCGTTGACAAGGACGGGAAGATTTCAGAGCCTGGGACTGGGGACCCTATGGCTGACTTCGCCGACGTCGAGCTGGAGCTCGTCCTCTGGTACACGAAGCTCTTCACCCAGAACCTGCCGAAGCTGTCCAAGCTCTCGAAGACGCCCGGCTATGGGATTCCCAGCGCAGTGGAGGAGGTCATGCAGGGGATCGGCGTAAGGAAGGAGCACGTCGTCATGGCGATCAAGGATGCGATTCTGGGGGACAAGGCCTTCGATTCGTGGAATGAGAAGGACATCCAGACCTTCTGCTGGTCGCTGAGGGAGTACTCGAAGCCCACGCTGCTGATAGCGAACAAGATGGACCTGCCTTTCGCGGCTGAGAACTTCAAGAATCTCAGGGAGAAGTTCAAGGGGCTCATCGTGGTCCCGACGAGCGGGGAGGCGGAGCTGACCCTGAGGAGGGCGGAGGCCAAGCGCCTGATAAGATACGTACCCGGCGAAGAAAGGTTCGAGATTCTGAAGCCGCAGGACCTTAACGACGCGCAGAGGAGCGCCCTCGCGTACATCAAGAGGAAGGTCTTCGGCGAGTACCTGAGGACCGGTGTGCAGTTCGCGCTGAACATCGAGGTCTTCAAGCTCCTGAAGATGAACGCGATTTACCCGGTCGCGGACGCAGAGAAGCTGACGGACAAACACGGACGGGTCCTGCCTGATGTGTTTCTGATGCCGAGTGGATCCACGGTGGAGGAACTCGCCAAAGCGGTGCACAGCGACCTTGCGAGAGGGCTCGTCTACGCAGTCGACGTGAGGACTGGGCTGCACCTGCCGTCCAATTACATGCTCAGGGACCGGGACGTCCTTTCGATAGTCTCGACTGCGAAGAGAAGTTAGCAAGAGCCTTAAAGCGCTGAGGACGTTCTTTGCATCGAAGAAAGTTGTCCTACGGAGGGCCCTTGCTATCTGAGCTCGAGCTGAAGTATCCGTTCGCCCCCAGCTCGAGGAAGTTCTTCGAGTCGATTCCCGTTGAGGACGGGCTTGCCAGCAGAGAAGTTCTCGGGCAGACGGAGAACAGGCTCCTGAGCTCGCTGGGGAGGGTCAAGTACGAGCCTCACATGACGGATTTGATAGAATTTTCGAGCTTCTTCGCTGCGGCGCTGGTCGCGAGCCAGGACCCAGTGCTGACGTCCAGGTTCTCGAAGAAGGAGGCGGAGAGGGCCAAGGAGTTCTTCGTGAAGGAGGAAGGCGGAGGGAAGGTCATGGCATTGTCGGAGTGCTACTCGGCCAGGGTCGGGAGGGAGGAAGACGAACAGGGACGTGCGAGATACTCGCTCCCCTTCGAGGAGTATCTCTCGCTGGCGACGAAGTACGAACTGAGCAGGAACCCGAAGTGGAAGCTGACGAGGCAGGAACTGACAGGAGGAATCGTGCACCTCTCAGACAACGCGCTCAACGACTTCTTCGGAGATTGCGCACAGGCTGCCATCGCTGAAGGTGTCAGGAACCTGAGGCGTGCGCCCTACCCGAAGCAGCTGTCGGAAGTCAGGGCCAGCGTGCTGCAATATGTACCCGCCCAGAGGCCAAGGACTGGGAAGGGCTACCTCTACGTGGAGGACCTCCTGAAGCACCCGGTCTCCGACGGGAGGCACAGGCTGGTGTGGCTCGTCCTTGCCCCCTATCTGGTCAACGTGAAGAAGGTCGACGACGGGGAGGCCATCGAGAAGATCAGGGCGTTCGTAGCGGCGGCCGGGGAGTCGAGCAGTATGAGGCGTTTTGTCGAGTACAACGTGAAGAGAGCGAGGAGGAACGGCCTGTTGCCTCCGACCTTTTCGACGCTCAAGGCCGAGCATCCCGACATCTTCTGGTTGCTGCCCAAAGAGGTCCTAGCCGCAGAAGCGGCCCCGAAGCCCAAGGCCGCCAGCTAGAGGCAGGAACCCGCAGAACCCTGCAGGACAATCAAGCTATACATACGATGGCCTCCGATGCGAACCAATGCGGCTCAAGGAGTTCGGCAGGAGCGGGCGTCTGGTCTCGGAGGTCGGTATGGGGACATACTATGACCCGCCGTGGATTGCTACTGCCACTCTCGGATGGAGGAGAGGCGGCCGGAAGAAGGTAGATGCGATCAGGTCAGGCCTGGAAGCAGGGATAAACCTCGTCGACACCGCGGAAATCTACGGGTCGGAGCCACTGGTCGCCGAAGCGATCCGTGGCAGGAAACGAGATGAGCTCTTCATAGCCACCAAGGCCTGGTCCAACCACCTGCGCAGGGATGCCCTCCTTCGCTCTTTCGAGAAGAGCCTCCGTCGCCTCGGGACAGGCTACATCGACCTGTACCAAATACATCGGCCGAACGGAAGCGTCCCGATAGAAGAAACGATGGGGGCCATGGAGGAGCTCATCAGGCAAGGGAGGCTCATGTACGTGGGGGTAAGCAACTTCAGCCTCAGGCGACTCGAGGCTGCGAACGCGGCTCTGAACAGAAGCCAGCTGGCGTCGGTCCAACTGGACTATAGCTTAGTGCATCGGAACGTGGAGAGAGAAATACTTCCGTACTGCGACAGGGAGAAGATTGCTCTGATGGCGTATTACCCACTCGGGCATGGACGCCTCGCATCTGACCGTCGGCTGGACGGCGCGGCAACGAAAAGTGGGAAGACCCGGAATCAAGTCGCCCTAAGATGGCTCGCGGACAGAGCGAACGTCTTCCCTATACCTCGGGCCTCCGGTTCCAGGCATGTTTTGGAGAACATCGGGGCGAGCGGATGGCAGCTCGCAGAGGGAGAAGCGGACGACCTGGAGAAGAGATTCTCGTAATCGCTTAAATCGGCCGCCCGTGAGGTAAGGCTGGCGGGTGAGTGACCTCCACCCGATCCGCCTTAGAAATCACGGTGTCGGAGGAGAAACAAGTGAAAAGAACCGTAGTAGTAGCGACGGCCGCGGTCTATGCGGCGATGTACGCTGGCATTACGATCGCCCTCGGTCCGATTAGCTACGGAGGGTTGAACTTCAGGGTGGCGAACGCCCTCTTGGGTCTCGTGCCAATACTCGGGTGGCCCGCTGTCATAGGGCAAGGGCTCGGAGTCGTCTTGGCAAATGCGTACAGCCCCTACTCGCTCGACACTCTGAATGCGATTCCGTCATTTGCCTTTGCGTGGTTGATCTGGAAGCTCCGGAAAGTTGGCGTTTTCCTTGGACTTACCATCTATTCTGTCGCCCTCGGCACCTCCGTCAGCTTGGTGATTGGCTATCCTAACTTCGACCTGGTGTACTCGCTCCTTCCGTTAGTGACTCTCGGGATCTTCGTAGTCACGGCCGTCTTGGGATACATCCTCTACAAGGCAGCCGGCAGGTCGGAGGTTCTGAGGAGAAGATACCAGACTTGAGTGAGGGCAGGAACGCCATCAACTGTATCTCGGGCGGCGTGGACTCGGTTACTGCGGCCTACTACGTCAGCAAAGAAGTGAAGCCCAGGGAGCAGTTGCTCCTCTTCTGCGACTACAAGCAGAGGACATACCAAGAGGAGGAGTTCTGCGTAAGACGCGTGTCAGAGGCGCTGAAGCTGCCAATGAAGGTCATCGACCTGAGATGGCTGGGAGACATCAGCACCTCGGTCCTGACACACCCGGAGAAGGAGATTGTCGAGACGAATGAGGAAGACCTCTGGGACCCGGAGAAGGCGAGGGCGAGGATCTTGAAGTGGTGGGACCCGTGCCGAAACGCGATCCTCCTGCTTGTGGGCCTTTCGCATGCGGAGTCGTTCTACATCGGCACCGGTTCGCGCTACGATGTCTACATCGGGATACGCAGGGAGACTCCAGTCGCCATGAAGGACAATACTCCTGAATTCCTCGAAGAGATGAACAGGATGGCGGAGCAGGCGACCCACCACGGCGGCTATAGACTGCTCGCACCGCTGATCGCCTACGACAAGGACAAGGTCATCGAGTTAGGCGAGAGGCTTGGTGTCCTCTGGGAGTACACCTACAGCT
>JACQFO010000119.1 GCA_016200025.1 Nitrososphaerota archaeon | reverse complement strand
TCCAGTTTCCAGATAGCTGCGGAGACCCTCGGGATGAAGGTCTCGGGGTTCGCAGGTCCCACCGGGTCTTCGGTCTCCAAAGGAGAGACCCTCCACGACACCGTGAAGATGTTCGAAGGTTATGGTGCAGACTGCTTCATAGTGAGGCATCCGAGCATGGGGGCGGCCAGGTTTGCTGCAGAGACCACCGACGTCCCCGTGGTCAACGCAGGAGACGGGAGCCGTGAACACCCAACTCAGGCGATGGCTGACCTCTACGCGATCAAGAAGGCATTCGGAAAGATAGACGGCCTGAAGGTCGGGATGCTGGGGGACCTCAGGTATGGAAGGACTTCGTCGTCGCTCGCCTATGCGCTTGCCAACTACGACGTCGAGCTGACCTTCATCGCTCCCGACGCTCTGCAGATGCGCCCTGAGGTGGGGCATTTTCTGAGGCAGAGGGGAGTGACCCCGAAGAAGGAGAGCGAGCTGAAGAGCGTGGCGGGCAAGCTGGACGTGCTATACGTGACCAGAATCCAGAAGGAGCGAATCCCAGACCCCACGGAGTTCGAGAAGGTGAAGGGGATGTACGAGGTGAACCTCGAGGCGTTGAAGGACGCCAAGCCTTCCTTGAAGGTTCTTCATCCGCTGCCCCGGGTCGACGAGCTGGCAACGGAGATCGACGCCACCAACTATGCGCAGTACTTTGTCCAGGCGGCTGGCGGGCTGCCGTTGAGGATGGTCCTGCTGAACATGATTCTCGGAGGGACGAAGTAGGTGGTGGAGAAGACGGAGACGGAGCGCATGCTGGTCAGGAAGATCGAAGAGGGAACCGTCGTCGACCACATTCCCGACTGGAAGGCGGAGACTGTGGCCCGGGTACTCCGACTGGACAAGCTGGCGCGCATGCAGGCTGACGTCTCGGTGGCAATCCTACAGAACGTGGAGAGCAAGACGCTGGGGAGGAAGGACATGATCAAAATCGACCGGTGGCATGTGGACGAGAAGGACGCCGACATCCTCACGCTGATCTTCCCCAACATCACTGTCAACTACATCGCAGAGTGGAAGGTCTCGAAGTACGAGGCTAGGGTCCCGGACGTAATCGAAGGCAGGGTGAAGTGTCCGGAAGTCCTTTGCATCACCAATGCCCAGAGGGAGCCGGTCGTCCCGAAGTTTTTCACGCTCAAGAAAGAAAGGCTGTTGCAGTGCCACTACTGCGACGCGGTGGTCGAGTTCGACAGCGTCCCCGAACATGTAAGGACTTAGCGTCTCATGGAGCACGACCTGGTCCTCGAGGGGAGGGTCGTGGGCCCATCGGGTGTCGAGGAAAAGGAGGTAGGCATCAGCGACGGCATGATCTCCGAGATGAAGAAGCAGGGGCTGAAAGGCGCTCGGAGGATACGCGCAGGGCGCTGCCTGATCTTTCCTGGGTTTGTGGACATCCACACTCACATGAGGGAGCCTGGTTGGGAGCAGAAGGAAGACTTCCGCACTGGCTCCCTTGCGGCAATCCATGGAGGAGTGACCACGGTTGCCGACATGCCAAACAACCCCAACCCCGCGACCACGAAGGCGACCCTGGAAGAGAAGCATCGACTCTCAAAGAAGTCGCTGGTCGACGTCCGCTTCTTCGGGGGGGTCAAAGCCGCGGGCCGAGACATGGATGCGATTTCAGGGCTGGTGACAGGGTACAAACTCTACCTAGCCAGGTCGACGGGCGACCTCCTCCTCCCGAAGGGAGAGCTTTCCAAGGTCATGTCGAAGGTCGGGGGGATCGGGCTTCCTCTGAGTCTCCATTGCGAGGACCAGACTGTGATTGACAGAAGGACAAGCGAGTTGGCAGGCGAACGAAGGGCCGACGTCCACTGCGACGTGAGGCCCCCATTGGCGGAGACCCATTCTGTCAAGACCGTAATCTCAGCCCTCCAGGGGAACCGGCTGGTTAGGGCCAACGTTTGCCATGCTTCGACGAGAGAGACCCTGCGGCTCGTGGAAGAGGGTAGGGCAGCTGGGTTGAAGCTGGATTGCGAGGCTGCGCTCCACCACCTGTTCTTCAACCGGAAGGCAACGCTGCGCAACCCGCTCCTGAAGACCAACCCGCCGCTCAGGGACGATGGTGACAGGGCTTCCCTGGTGGAAGGAGTCAAGGAAGGAAGGGTCTCCTTCCTGGTGACCGACCACGCACCTCACACCAGAGAGGAGAAGGAGGAATTGGGTCTTAGCGGGGTGCCAGGCCTAGACGACTTTGCGCATGTAGTCACGTGGCTGATCGTAACCCAGGGGGTGGACCCGGCGACGGTGGCGCGCGTCGCGTCGGCCAATCCAGCTTCGTTCCTGGGCCTCGAGGACAGGGGTAGCATTGGGGTTGGGAAGAGGGCAGACTTCACGATTGTTGACCCTGGGTCGCTCGAGAAAGTAAGGAGCGACGACCTCAAGACGAAGTGCGGTTGGTCGCCCTACGAAGGAGTGGAGTTCCCCGGCAGGGTGAAGTGGACCATAAGGGGTGGAGAGGTCCTGCTCGACGGATACGAAATTGTCGCCTGACATGTGGGAACGGATCCCAAACGTCTAGGACGGTGGCCTTGGATATGGCCCTACCTTCTCATCGTACGCCTGGGCCACAGCGAAGGCTCTTGATTCTTCGAAAGGACGCGCGACAAGCTGAACCCCGACTGGCATGCCTTCCACGAGCCCCGCTGGGACTGAGACGGCTGGGAAACCAACTACGTTGAATGGGATCGTGAGCCTGATCAGCGCCGAGCGAACGTCGACGTCTTTCCCTCCAATCTTGACCGAGGACTCCTGCAGCCGTGGTGCGGGGATGCAAGTGGTGGGAACCGCGACGAGGTCCAAGCCGTCCATCGACTTTGAGAACCTCCCCATGAGCTTGGGCCTCGAGTTCACGCCATTGACGTAGTCGACGGCTAGGACCTCCTTACCGAGTTCGAGGGAGCGCCGGACATCTTCTCCGTATGATTCAGGAGTCGCGTTCAGCCACTTCAGGTGGAAGGCCGTCGCCTCGGCGAGCCTCACCGGGAGCCATCTGCCGTAGGTCTCCTCGGCCCCTTCCAGGTCAGCGTCCACCACGCTGCATCCCAGGGATTTCAGGACGTCGATGAACCTGAGAAACGCATCTTCGACTCCCTGGTCAATCACGTCGTGGAAGTACATCCTTGGAACCCCGACTCTGGCGCCGGTGAACGGGTTGGCCAATTCCGATAGGTAGTCAGGAACAGCGGCGTCCACCGTGGTCGGGTCTGACTTGTCGTGGCCGGCGATGGTCTGGAGGAGGGCGGCCGCGTCCCAGGCGCAGCTGGTGAGAGTGCCGGCCGTGTCGAAAGTGGGCGAGAGCGGGACGACGCCCAGCCTGCTGACCCGTCCGTAGGTGGGTTTGAGCCCGACTGTGCCGCAAAGTGCGGCGGGAATCCTCACGGACCCGGCGGTGTCTGTGCCAAGGGCGCCGGGAACGATACCCGCAGAAACCGCGGCCGCAGAGCCTCCGCTCGACCCTCCGGGGATCCTCTGGTCGCCCCAGGGGTTCCTGACCGGACCGTAGTGCGGGTTTGCGCTGGTGACACCGGCTGCGAACTCGTGGAGGTTTGTTGTGCCGACGATTACGGCCCCCGCCTCCTTCAGGCGCCTCACGACCGGCGCGTCGTAGGCAGCAACGTGGTTGGCGAGAATCTTTGAGCCTGCGGTGCATCTGACCCCCTCGATGTAGATCAGGTCCTTTACCGCAATCGGGACGCCGTCGAGGGGCCCTAGCGGCGCTCCGGACCTGAATCTCTCCTCTGATTCGCTGGCCCACTTCCTCGCCAAGTCCTCAAGAATCGTGATGAAACAGTTGAGGCGAGGGTTGAGTTCCCCTGCCTGTCGCAGTGCCTCCTCGGCGACCTTGACCGGAGATGAAGACCCGTCCCCATAGGCAGCTGAGAGCTCTTTGATTGACTTCAAATCGTTGGCCGTCCATCGTCCCCCTGCGCCGTTTATCAGCTTGAGGCTGCGGCCGATTCGTTGAGACTGGGCCGACCCTCGAAGGGGCGCTCCCGAAAGAAGTAGAGGCTACTGCCACCTGTGGAAGGCTGGGTGCCCCTCTTTGACTGCTACGAAGAGGCCGGTCATCGTCGCGGTCTCCTTGTCGCCCGCGCTTAGCCCACCTTTGACCCACACTTTGTCGCCGTCGATCCTTGTCGGGGACGCGGTCATATGCCAAGGGCTCATGGGGGTGGGCCGCAGAAACTTCACCGTCAGCTCGGCGGTGACTGTCC
>JACQFO010000117.1 GCA_016200025.1 Nitrososphaerota archaeon | reverse complement strand
TCGTCGTCGCGCATCTCGGCCAGAATCCTCGACGCGGTCTGGGGCCCAATCCCGTAGACCGTCTGGGCCACCACCGCCTTCTTGCCGTAGGACAGCACCAGGTCCGCTGCCCTCCTCGCATTGGAAAGCTCGGCCCGCTCGTCTTCGTTGAGCGAAACTCTTCCCTCCCGCTTCTTGATCAGGTCGGCGACCTTCACTGTCCCCCAATAGAACGGCGCCAGCAGTCCGGACCCGCATGAGAGGCACTTCGGCTCCTCGACCAGGTCTCCCACGGTGCTCAAACCTTGGTCTGTCCCGCACTTCATGCAGAGCAGGCTGACGTCTGTTCCGAAGACGCTGGCCTTCATCCTTTGATAGGACGACTTGCCCAGCGAGTCCGGGGCCACTGCCTCTGGCACCTCCAGGTACCTGTACAGCAGGCTGAACGCGATCGGGGTCGGCCTCTCCCGGGCCTGGAAGGTCTGAACGCTGATCATCCCGCCTGCCACCATCGACAGGATCTCCTTCCCCCTTGCCATGTCTATGAGGTCCCTGCCCGTCTCCTGCAGCGCCTCGTCGAAGATGGGAGTCTTCTCGAACCTCGTCGGCAGGGAACACAGGTTGGGGTGCGCGATGAGCTTGCCCCTCTTCAGAGCCCCGAACCTCTCGGCAACGTACTTCACCCTCGCCGGAAACGGAAAGTTGCGCTGTGCTGCAACGGCATAGGTTCTCTCCAGCTCGTCGGGGCTGATTCCCATCAGCTCTTTCGCCAGGGAATTCAGGTCGAGCTCTTCGGTGTCTGTAGTCAGTTCGATCAGGAGCCTGTACCCGTCGAGCCACCAGACCCTAACGAGCCCCCTGCGTGAAAGAATCTCCTCGAAGACGTAGGCGAAGGTCCTGTTGACAGACTCCCCAAAGCACAGATGTACTATCAGGTACTTCCCAAACCCCTCGAACAGGACTAGCTCGTCAGAGGGCACCGGTGCTCCCATCTTCTTGTGCTCCGCTATCTGATCCACGACGAGAGCCCTGGCAGCCGCGTCTCCTGGGATCTCTGAGACGGCCTTCTCGAGCGCGGCCTCTCCCGCGTCCAGCGCCTCCGAGACCTCCCTCCTCAACCTCCCGGTCCTGCGCGCAAGGTCGAAGGGGATTGGGAGCATCTCCCCGTCCCAGCCCGGGACTGCTGCCAAAGGATCCTCTACCGGAGTGACGTAGATCTTCCTGTCGTCGGCGACCTGCTCGATCTGCCAGATCTTGCCCTTCAGGACCATGTGCAGGCCCACCTTCGCCTTCAGAAGAACGAACTCCTCTCCGAGTATGCCCACCGACTGGTTCGAAGACACGTCAATCACGAGATACCTGGTCTCGTCTGGTATCATCGACAGGTTCTCGTAGTAATACTCCCTCGTGAGCCTGGTCCTCGAGACCGTCCTCCCGTCGAACGCGAGCTTCCTCAACTCCGCAAGGTAGGACACGGTCTTCCTGAAGGCATCGTCCTCGAGACCTCTGAAGGGGGCCGCCCTCCTGACTTCCTCCAACATCTTCCCCGCGTCCATGCTCTCGAAATCCATGAGGTATCCAGCCACCTGGTGGGCCAGGACGTCCAGCGAGTTCGCGTAGGGCCTAGTGGGCTCAATCTCGCCCCGAGACGCGGAGAGGATGCTCGACGAAGATTCCATGATGTCATCCGCTGAAACTGTCACCAAGACTCCCTTCGACACCTTCCCGAGCCTGTGCCCGCTCCTTCCGACCCTCTGCACAAGGCTCGTGACCTGCCTGGGCGACATGTATTGCACCACCAGGTCGACCGAGCCCACGTCAATCCCGAGCTCGAGCGTGCTCGTGCAAACGAGCGCTTTCAGCTCTCCCGACTTGAACGCCTGCTCCGTCCTCTCCCTCTCCTCCCTTGGTAGCGAGCCGTGATGCACGCCGACGTCCTTCCTCAGCCTGGCGAGCTTCTCTCCTATCATCTCTGCGAGGGTCCTGCTGTTGACGAAGATCAGCGTCGAGCTGTGCGCTTCTATCAGCTCGTTGATCCTCCCGAGCCGCGCCGCGAGGTCTGGGGCCGAGTACGTCTTCCTTGCCGCGGACTGGTCCGACGGGTCCGGAGTGGGGTACTCGATCGCATACGCGAAGTCCTTCGGCGTCTCTGCCTTCACGATCTGTCTCCTCCCTTCGCCGAAGAGGAACCTTGCTGCCACCTCGAGCGTCCCCACCGTCGCCGAGAGGGCGACTAGCTGGAAAGTCGGTGCGACCTTCCTCAGCCTCTGAAGCCCGACGCAGAGCTGGACTCCTCGTTTGCTTTCGACCAGGTTGTGCAGCTCGTCCACAACGACCGCTTTCAGGTGGGAAAGGTTCTCCCTCATCCTCCTTCCGGGGAGGACTGCCTGCAGGGTCTCCGGCGTCGTGACCAGGACGTCCTGAGGGTGGGCCGACTGCCTCGTCCTCTGCGCCTGAGGCGTGTCGCCGTGCCTGATGTCCACTGAGAGCCCCAGCTTCGCGCACCAAAGCTGTAGGCGCTTCAGCATGTCTCTGTTGAGCGCCCTCATCGGAGTGATGTACAGCAGCGAAATCCCTTCCCCGCTCACTTCGGAGACCAACCTGCTAAGCAACGGCAGGATGGCCGCTTCCGTCTTGCCCGACCCAGTCGGGGCCACGATGAGCGCATCCTCCCCCCTGGCAATCAGGGGCCAGGCTTGGACCTGAGGAGGCGTCGGCTCGACTATCCCTGCCTCTGAGAGAAGGCTCCTCACGGAGGGCGCGAGCGACCCGAAGGAGGAATCCAGGGTCAACTGGGCTTCAAAAAGCTCACCATCGATTTAAGGGCTTTCAAGGGACGGTCCACTGAAAGTGTCCGGGCGGCCATTTCGCGCGCAACCTCTAAATGCGTCCCGCGCACCCGCGGGCAGGAATCTTGTCGAGGCGCACGGAGGAGGTCTCCAAGGAGAGGCCAGTCCATCTTACTACGGTCAAGGAGATAATCCTGGAGAACTTCATGAGCTACGAATACGCGAGGATTCCCCTGCGGGACGGCCTCAACCTGATAGTCGGGCCGAACGGCGCAGGCAAGTCGTCGGTGCTGCTCGCGATCTCCGTGGCATTCGGGCAGGCCTACACCGAGCGCTCCCGAAAGCTCTCCGACCTGATCCGCCGGGGCAAGGAGATCGCCAGGGTCTCACTCGTCTTCGACAACTCTGCCAAGGCCGGCAAGCGGCCCATCGCCTACTCAAAGTCCGACACGTTCATGCTGAGCAGGTACCTCCGCAAGGACGGCTCCTACTGGTTTGAGGCAGACTACAGGGAGATAGACAAGAGCGAGGTCGTCCGCCTGCTGAAGGAGTTCGGGATCAACCCCGACAACCTGCTCATCATAATGCACCAGGGGATGATCGAAGAGCTCGGCGCAGTCACCCCGCAGGAGCGCCTGAGAATGGTCGAAGAGGCCGTCGGCTTCTCCGAGTACCGACAGAGGATCCTCCTCGCCGAGCAGGAGCTCGGAGGCCTCATCGGGGAGGAGAGCTCCCTTCACCAGCTGATAGACAACGCGAACCAGGCCCTCGAGTACTGGAAGCAGGTCTACGCCCGGTACCAGGAGAAGAGGCGGCTGGTCGAGCACAGGGACCTCCTCGCGAAGGAACTCCTCTGGAGCACCGAGTCCAAACTGTCGAAGTCCCTGCAGGGGGTCCAGGAGAAGATCAAGGCAAAGTCCCGGGCCCTGGACGACCTGAAGTCCCAGCAGACGGAGGTGGCAGGTGACGCAGACCAGACCCGCCAGACCCTCCTCGACAAGCAGGTCGAGCTGAGGAAGCTCTACTACGCCCTGGTGAGGGCCGAGGCCGAGAAGGCCAAGGACGAGGCTGCGAGGAGCTCCTACGCCAGCATCAAAGAGGACCTGCGCGGTCTCTCTGAAACAGTCGACGAACTGCTTGCGGGCGGTCCCGCGAAGAGCGTGAAGCGCCTGCGGGAACTGGTTGACTACATCTCCGGCAAGGCTTCGTCCTCCGAGGAGGACGCCGGGAGGCGAAAGGGCGAGCTCGACAGGGAGGTCTCTTCCCTCCAGCCTGAGATCAGCAGAAACGAGGAGCTGGTCGCAAGGACCATGGAGAGCCACATCTCCTTCAGGGTGAAGTCCGAGGTCCTGACCTACCGCATCAAGGTAACCGAGTCGGACCTCAGGGACCTGGAGAGGAGCGCCAGGGAGTACGGCGCAGAGCTGGAAAAGCTCGCATCCGAGCTCGACGGGGCCGGCCCGCGGATCGAGACGCTGAGGCAGCCCTACGAGGTCTCGGAAGAACTCAAGCTCGTCTCCGCCCACATCCAGAAGATGCAGGACGTCCCGGATGACGCCGAGAAGATCTACAACGACTATTCGGGCAGCATCGAGGAGCTGAAAGTCAAACTGGCACAGCTCCAGGACAACAAGAAGGCGATGCTCGCGGAACTGGAGTCGAGGAAGGCGGTCTGGCGTGGAGCCATGGACAACCTGATCGGCTCGATTGACCCGGCCTACCAGACAGTCCTCTCCGCCGCAGACGCCTCAGGCTTCGTGAAGTTCGAGGAGGGAGCCGACATCGAGGACGCCGGGATAGCCCTCTACGTCGGGTTCCGCGGCGGCTCTCCCACGACCCTCGACCCGTTCACCCAGAGCGGCGGTGAGCGCTCCGTGGCTTTGATGGCTTTCATTCTCTCCCTCCAAGGGAGGATAGTCTCTCCCCTCAGGGCGATGGACGAGTTCGACATCCACATGGATCCCAAGAACAGGGAGGCGATGTTCAAGATGATACTCTCCCAGCTGAAACAGAGGGAGGCCTCGCAGTATCTTGTGATCACGCCATCGATCCTCACCGTCTTCGACAGGAGCGCCCACGTAATCACAGTCCAGGCGGTGCACGGCTCGTCCGAGGTAAGGGAGCTCAAGTAGGATGGAGTCCAAGCGCCTCGAGGACATACTGAGGGTCATCGAGCTCTGCCGCGACGTGGAGAACTCTAGCGCCAACCCGTTCGACGTCGACATCAAGGACAAGATCCGGCTCCTCAGGGAACGCCTCCCAGAATGGAGGTTCCTCGACGAGCTCCTCCTCGACTCTGAAGCCTTGCTCGAGCTCGCCCAGATCGTCAAGCTCCAGGACGAATGGCTGAAGCACCGGGCGTCGTCCCTGTACATCGACCCGCTCCTAATCCAACTCAAGGTCAAGCTCCTCCCCAAGGAGGCCCTCTCCGAGGCTTTCGTCAAGAGCTGGCACCCGGTAGCGCAGGTCGACCAGCTCTCGCCGCGGGGGCTCGAGAAGGCCTTCGTCTATTGGCGGGACCTGACCCCGATGGCAGAGCGGTTCAAGGACGAGTTCGGGAGCTACGGCGTGAGGCCCGGCCTGGTGGACTACGCAGAGCTCGTCAGCCTGGGCGTCTTCACCCAGGACCAGTTCGAAGACAAGCTCGTGGCCCTCCACGACGAGCTCCTCCAAAAGTCCGGCGGGGAATGGATCGACTATCGGAAGTTCATCGAGTCGCAAGACTTCGAGACCAAGGTCCTCAGAGCCTACCTCCTCTCCTTCCTGATCAGCGAGGGCAGGGCCTCTCTCAAGACAGAGCCTCTTACCGGCAAGATCTGGACCATCCCCCTCTCCGAAAAGTCGAAGGGCCTGCCAAAGTCCGTTGCCATCTCGATAACGGGCGAAACATGATGGAAGCATCCGACAGGGCGCTACTTGAGAGGAAGGTCAGGAAGGCCTTCCAGGTCCTCGTCCTCCAGCGGGGCCGCAACCCCGGCGTGAAGGGCTGGGAACTGAAGAGATACCTGGGCAGGGACTTCCGCAAGATCGTCGAGGTCCTCAGCGAGGACGTCTCCGCCCTGGGCCTGGAGGTCTTCGAGGTGAAGGGAGCAGACGGGACCGACGACTCCTCTCGTTTCCTCCTGCGCTTCAAAGAATCCCCGACCATCTCCGAGGCCGAGACCTCGGGAATAAGGATCGACGACCTCGCTGTTCTGGCGGCCACCATCGCTTTCATCAACTCCAAGCAGGGGCGCGTCGGCCGAAGAGAAGTCGAGCACTTCCTAAGGGAGAAGTTCCCAAAATGGCGCGTCGAGTACTCACTCGACCGCTACATCAAAAGGGGATACCTGGAGATGGACGACAGGTCGATGCTCCACGTCGGCTGGCGGACGAGGGCGGAGGTCGACGAGAAGACCTTGATGACCATGATCTTGTCCAGGGCTCAGGAACCCGCGAAGAAGTAGCGCCTCCTCAGCGCCTCCCTCTCCCCCTCTATTATCAGCTCCACAAGGTCGGTGCCCTCCTTCCTCATCTTCGCAGCGAGTGCCGAGGCTTCTGCCAGTCGTATCCCTCTTCCCGCGATCAGCATGTCGGCGGCGTGCCCGTGTTCCTTCCTCAGGGCGGCCGCCTTCCTTATCGCCTCCACCTGGGCGAGCTTCTTCCCTCTCAGGTCGGTCCTGCTCCGGGCCTTCATCGCCAGGGAAAACACGTTCTCGTAGGAGTCCGCGGACAGGCCCAGAGCCTCCTTCTCGCAGACCCGGCACTTCGTGACTCCTTCGAGGTCCGCGACGCGCTTCAGCTCCAGGAAGTTCCAGCAGTTGGTGCAGACCGCGACGAGGAAGGTGTCGTTGACCCGCGCCCTCGTCGACTGCTTCAACAGGGCCCTGAGCCGCTCCGGGGAGACTATCTCGCCCCTCCTGCTGATCTCCTCCACTCCTATCCTGGCTATGGGAGTGAGCGCCTCGTAGTCAACTATCTTCACTTCCACCGCCCCGGTCGCCATCTTCTCCAGGGCGTCGGCCGAGCCCTCCAGGTCCAGGTCGTCGTGGAAGATCATGCTCATCGCCTCTTCGTAGACCGGGGTCTCCCGCAGCGCCTCGATCAGGCCCGAGATGGACACGCTCGCATAGTCCGCCTCCTTCGTGATTGCGCCGCACTTCTTCCCGGCGTGGATCAGGCGCCGCTTGAAGATCCCGCTCCTCTCGACTGCCTTCTCGGTCGCCGCCCTTAGGTCCTGCCCGTGCAGCTCCTCCAGGACCGAGAGGACTGCCTGGGGCTTCACGTCAGCTTCAATCACTATCCTGTAGGGGTCCTGATGGACGGCCACCGACTGCCCGATCCTCTCCGATATCAGATGACCCAGGACCCTGGCAAGGAGGCGGTTGACCCTGTGACCGAAGGCCGCCTGCACGACTACGTACCTGTCCCACCTCTCTATGGTGACCGTCCTCTCCGATGGGATGGGGAGCCTGGCTGAGTGCTGCTCGACGACCTCCTTCAGGGCCTCCCTCATCGCCGCCTCCTCGACAGGGTATGTCCTGCAGAGCTCCCTCAGGTACCCCTCGCCCGCCCCTTTGTCAATCTCTTCTGCGTACCTCCTTCTGATCATCCCCACCTCCGCCGCCACCT
>JACQFO010000111.1 GCA_016200025.1 Nitrososphaerota archaeon | reverse complement strand
GCGCCGAGTCGTGTTGAGGAGCGCAGCGCCGGGCCCAACCTCTTCCGACTCCGCACGTCCGGGGACTCCCTCGCCGTCCGTGTAAGCCGTGATGTGCTGTGGCCCCGAAGGAGCGACGTGAGGCACGAGCGGAGCGACAAGGTGCCATCTGCACCATCACCGGTCTTACACGGCGAACCGCACGGCCCTCGCATCAAACAGCGAAGCGGCCGTCGGCAGACAGGGCGACTGGGACTCGACGAGAGGCGGGTCGGGTAGTGGGAGATTGCAACTTCGCCGACGTGTTCGAACGCGGCTGGACGCATGCGGCTTCGAGGATCGAAGAGATCGTGCCACACAACGGACAGCCGGGCGCCCGAGCTGCGCCAGAAATCAACCACCATCGCCTAAAGGCGAAGGTTTGGAAGGCGGCCGAAAGCCGCTGTTTCGGCTGAAGCCGATGGAAACCTCACTTGTCGTGTTAACGCTCGAAGTCTTCAGGACTCTCGATGGACGTTCGCCACCTTGGAATCGCATTCCACCTTCACGATCGCCGCATCGTCTGCTCCGCGCCCTTGGATCTCCCGGCGGAAAGACCGCGCTGGAAGCTTCTCGCCTGAAAGGCGAGGGGTTGGGACCAGGCGCTCTGAGGACTCAAGACTGCGGTCGGCTGCCTCCGGCCGTCCGCTCACTCGCGTTCCCGTCTAGTCGTTTAAGCCGAATTGTGCCGTCTCGTAGCCACGCAGATGCGTGAGGCTGCAACTCATGCCCGGTGGCGAGGCCGATGTTATGTACGCTTGCCGAGAGAGTAGCTTTCTCGCAGGCTCTGGACTACAAGAGTTCATGGACGCGAGCGCTGTTTGGTCTCATACCTCTGCAGCTCTTGTCTGAGCCTTGCCCCTATGTCCGACTGCGTGGATGCAACGGCCCCCAGAAGTTGCTCAATTGCTCCCTTGCTGAGGCCGTCCCCCAGTTCCAACAAGAAATACCCTGCTAGCAATCGAACCCGGCGCGAGACTGTATCTGCTCGCAGTACTACTCGGAGTTCATTGATAGCACAGAGCCGATACAGACACCACACGGCTTCGAGCGGTGTCTCGTCGCCAGCTACGTCACTCAGGAGGCAGAGCTCTACAATTGCTGAGGCAGATCGTAGCTCCCGAAGACCCGTTAGAGAACGAGCGGCCATTGTCCGCACGTCTCTTGGAGCTGCCCGAAGGCGAACCCACCGTAGCAACTCGGATCGGGCATCTACGCTTCCAATGTACTGCAAAAGACCAAACATTCCATAGATGCCAGGCGTGCGCGCACCAGTACACTTTTCGAAATCCTGGACAGACATAGCCGTGCTTCCCGTGGCTAGGCAGGCCTGAGATTCTGAACACTCTCGAATGTGTCGAAGAGCTAGAACAATTCCCGGAACGCATTCAACTCCTCTCCTCGCCAACTCATCCCTCGCATCCTCGCCACTCCACCTGCCGCTCAACATACTCTCTGCGAGAGCTTCGTTCGACCAATACCCAGGAAGTAATTCGACAATTGAAAGAGCGACCAATCCAACAGATCCAGAAACTACTGCCCAGCTGTGCCGAATCGGTGCTGTCCGAATGAACAGCTTCTCGCCAACTCCTCGCACCCATCGAACACTCAATACGCAAGACAGAGTTGCTCCTGTCAAGACGCCGAGAAATTCGCACGCCCATTTCGCGATTGCAGGCCCCTCATTTCTAGGGCCGTCAAACCAGGGAAAGAAATGCCGCGCAACAGTCGAACCGATTCCAAACCCAGCGACCACTAGAAGGCCGAACACTGCAGAGGAACGGAGGAGCCAAGCGGACAGACGCCGCCACCCCAGTAAGAATGCCGTCAGTATGCATAGGATGCCGCATTCGCAGCCAATCACGACTACGACTGGCCCCCATAGGTAATCAAGCGCTGACTGGGCTAGCACGACTCTCGCACGCGAAGGGCGCCCATCAATGTTACCAAGGGTGCTGAAACTCCGCTGGATAGAACGCTTCAGGAAGAATTGATCGGAACCTCTGATAGTCAGGCTCGGAGTCAAGAGGCCAAATTGCGGGACTCCAGTTGTACTCAATCCCGACAATTCTCGGGTTTAGATAGGCCGCGCTTGGAACTCGTCCTCCGGATCTCTCAATGACTTCGGCAGCAAACGTGTTCGAGTTTTGAGTATAGAGACGATAGCCGTTCAAATACATGCCGGCACTGTTGCTAGTCGCGGTGGCGTAAGTCCTAAGGACTTTTTTCTCAAAATCGCACTCACCCGTACAGGGCAGCGCTGTCAAGTTGTAGCCTGTCACTTGGTAGTAGTTCTGGGCGGTCGGTATCACACCTTTCTCCTTCCAGTCCGGAAGCAAATAGAGTTGTCCGTCTGGAGACCAACCCGAGCCAACGCCTCCTCTTTGTCCAGTTTCGAGAAGGTGAGTCCACTTTCCTGGACAGTCAACCAGGATGCCGCAGTGACTAAACTCCTTGAACTCTGCTCCCGACACGTCTCGCTTGACACTGTCGCAAGCCAGGAACACTTCGTTTCCGGAAGGATCCTTGGCCACAATTGGGCTCTGTGCCGCATATCCATATTGGGAAGCACCCACATATCGTCGTCGTAGAATCGGCTCAATAGTCACGAACCGCGCCAATACAGGGTCATACCGTCGCGCTCTATTGTTGTAAAAGCCGAGCACCTCTTCCCATTCTCGCCCAGTGTATCCGATCGCAAGTGCGGCCGAAGACTCGCTGGTTCTCGGTACTCCAAAGGCGCTGAATCTCTGAGTCTCCGTTGAAAATGAACTGGTTGGCAGAAGATGGCTTGCGCTCCCCAAGTGATCCGTCAGAGTCCATCCTTCCTGCTGTGAGGAAAGTTCAAAGTACCCTAGGTTTTCGTCCATCTCCACTCCGGACAGGAACACCGTTGTGGGAATGTGGTTGGTATCAAGGCTGGCCAGTGCATTAGTGCTCACAGGGTCCCAGAGCACAAACCTAGTTGTGGCGGTCGGCACCGTGAAACAAACGCGCCAGCCGAGCCACTGCTCGGGCAAGTAGGTGAATGTGACGGCCTGGCCGGTAGACAGGCTGACGAGCGCGAGCATCGAGCGGGAGTCCCAAGTGTAGCTGGTTGGGGTGCTCTGCCCGCTGGCGAACCTGGAGGCCATCTCGCCGTTAGGAGTCCAGGCGAAGGTGGTGATTTCGGACTGGCCGGGGCCACTGACGCTCACGAGTTGGTCCGCGTCATCGACGACGTAGGCGGCCACGCCGCCGCCAGTAGTGAGGCTGCTGCGGTTCCCGCTCTTGTCGTAGGCGAACTCCTCGTATGTGGAGTCGGGGTATTGTGCCCTGGTTAACTGATCGAGCGCGTCGTACTGGTAGCTGTGCGTGCCTTCATCGTCCACTCTCTGGATGATGTTGCCGCGAGCGTCATAGGTGAGATCTTCGGCGAACACGGGGTTCTGGCCGGGGGCCTGATAGCTCAGTTG
>JACQFO010000113.1 GCA_016200025.1 Nitrososphaerota archaeon | reverse complement strand
AGGTCGACCGGGTGAGGGCGCAATAAGGGGGAGTTTGACGAATCATGCCGGAAACAAAGACGCGGCTCCGACAGCCCGTGGTCGTAGTGCTGGGGCACGTCGACTCGGGCAAGTGCATTAGTGGAGACTCCATCATACAAGTTGCAGACGGCAGGATGATGGAGGCCGAGAAGCTCTTCGAAGAGCTGAGGAGCGGGGAGCCAGTCGAGGTCCCAGACGGAGTCGCCTATCCTGCTCGCGGCGTCGGCCTGCTTTCAGTGACTCCCGAAGGAAAAGTCGTGGAGAGAAACGTCTCCCACGTGTGGAAGTTACACTCTGACACCCTTGTAACTGTCCATACAAGGGCTGGGTACTCTGTCAAGTGTACTCCCGAGCACAAGTTTCTTGCGATGAACGGAACAGGCAACTTGGAATATGTCGAAGCGGGTAAGCTCAGGCTCGGTGACCATCTGGCTCTGCCCGCAAAGACCGAGGTGCAGCAGCCCAATCTTGAACGGGTCAAGAGCGAAATCCTTCGAAGGATATCAGACGACTTCTTAGTCAGAGTTTCTTCGTCTTTCAACCAGAAAGTCGCGAAGTTTTCCTCCGGCAGGAAGTCCGCCCTCGGCAATGACCTCGGCGACGGCCAGTTCAGAAATCATGTCAAGGCCGGTTACTATCGGGCTCGGGTCTTCATGAAGCTGGCCGCGGCACTGGGAATTCCTCTTTCGGCCGCCTACGACTCGATCGACGGTCTGAAACGTGCTTCACCGAAGATGAGAGCTGGACACACCTCGCCATGGATACGCATCCCGAAAACCGAGGCTGGGTTCGAGGCGCTCGCATATCTTGTGGGCCTCCTTTACGGCGACGGCGTCGCAGAGAGCGCCTACCTCTCGAACACTTCGGATGACATCATCAACGCCTTCAGCGAGTCCGTCTTCAGGTCCTTTGGGGTGCAGACTGCGAAGGCATGGCGGCGGACCAGCTACATCGTCTCTCACAAAGGGGGAATGTCACTAGCGCGCTTCTTGAACGAGGTCTTCGACTACCCAATTTCGGACAAGACTCGTTCACTACACGTACCGGAAGTCATCACCATGATGCCCGACAAGATGGTGGCTTCCTTCCTTCGCGGGTTCTTCGACGCAGAAGGGTTCGTTCAGGAGGGAAAGAACATCGGCGTCGGGTGCGAGAGCAAGCTACTGATGAAGCAGCTCCCAATCCTCCTACAGCGTTTCGGCTGTCTTGCCTATTTCGGAAGAAGCCACTCCCGAGAGATTTTCATCAGCGGCAAGGAGAGTGTCTCTGCATTCGTGGAACACGTCGGCTTTCGCAGCAGGGAAAAAATGACGAAGGCCACGGGCAGGTTGTCCGCTTCAGAAACGAACCGCATCTTCGACCTGACTCCAATCCCGGGGGAGTTCCTCAGAACGGTCAGGAAATCCAACAGCGTCGTCTGGGACAGGCATTTCCAGCTGACCAGCTTCGAACCCTATGCTAGGCTCAGCAGGGGGGTATTGAAGAGGCTCTCAACTGCGGTTCCCGGCTATGATAACAAACTCCTTGAACAGATCGTCACCAATTACGCCATGGTTCAGGTCTCAGGCCTGGAGGTCTCGCAGGGCGACTTCACGGTCTACGACTTTTCCATCGACGACCTCCACAACTTCCTTGCGAACGGCCTCATTGTCCATAACACCACTCTCCTTGATGCCCTGAGGGGCACTGCCGTCCAAGCCCACGAAGTCGGCGGGATCACCCAGGAGATCGGGGCGAGCTTCTTCCCCCTGGCGACCCTTGAACAGATCTGCGGCCCCCTCCTGAACAGGGCCGGCGGGGAGCTCGAGATTCCCGGCCTCCTAATGATAGACACCCCGGGCCACGCGGTCTTCTCCAACCTCAGGCTCCGCGGAGGCTCCGCTGCGGACATAGCGATAGTGGTCGTTGACGTCCTCAAGGGCCTCGAGAACCAGACCCTCGAGAGCATCGACATCCTCAAGCAGAGGAAGGTGCCCTTCCTCGTGGCCCTCAACACGGTCGACATGATAGTTGGGTGGAGGAAGGGGAACAAGGGCCAGCTTCTCCAGGTGCTGAAGGAACAGCCCCCCGAGTGGAACGACGAGCTCGAGGAGAGGCTCTACAACGTGGTGGGCGGCCTCTCCAGGCTGGGCTTCCAGTCCGACGCCTACTACAGGGTCAAGGACTTCAAGCAACAGGCCACCATCGTACCCATCTCGGCAAGGAACAAACTCGGGATCCCCGAGCTCCTCGCAGTTCTCATCGGCCTTTCGCAGCAGTTCCTGAAGGGGAAGCTCCAGATGTCAGAGTCCAAGGGCGGGCGCGGCATCATCCTCGAGATGCAGGAGGAGGTAGGGATAGGCGAGACGGCGAACGTCATCCTCACCGAGGGCAGGTTCAAGGTCGGGGACTCGATCGCGCTCGTGAGGAGAGACGGAGCCTTCAAGTCCAAGGTCAAGGCCCTCTTCATGCCCAAGCCCCTCGACGAGATGCGCGACCCCCGCGACAAGTTCACCACCGTCGACTCCGTCTATGCAGCTGCGGGCGTCAAGCTCGTCTCCGCCGACCTCGCCGGGGTCGTAGCGGGCACGTCCGTGGCGTCGTTCAAGAACGACGCGCAGTTCCAGTCGCTGAAGGGGGAGCTGGAGAAGGAACTCCTGAACGTAGTCGTGAAGACGGACAACATGGGCGTGATAGTGAAGGCCGGGAGCGTCGGGGGCCTCGAGGCGGTCCTGCGCATGCTCGAAGAGCGCGGAGTCCCAGTGCGCCAGGCGGACATCGGCGAAATCTCCAGGAACGACATCGTCGACGCCCAGGTGGTGGGCGACCACGACCCCTACCTCGGCGCCATACTGGGCTTCGACTCCAAGGTCCTGCCCGAGGCGAAGGACTTCGTCGGCACCGTGCCCATCTTCGTCTCTGGGATAATCTACGAAGTGATCGACAACTACGTCAACTGGTCCGCGTCCAAGAAGGAGGCGGACGAGCGCGTCGCCCTCTCCAACCTGACGCGCCCCTGCAAGCTCAAGGCCCTGCCAGGGGCCTTCTTCCGGAGGAACGACCCCGCCGTCTTCGGTGTGGAGATCCTCGTCGGGCGCCTGAAGCCCAAGGTCAAGCTGATGTCGCCCGAAGGCCAGGACCTGGGCACGGTCAAGCAGATACAGGACAGCGGGAAGAGCATCCTGGAGGCCAAAAAGGGCGAGAAGGTCGCGATCTCGGTGGACGGCCCCACCCTGGGGAGGCAGGTGAAGGAGAACGACACCATCTACACCCTCCCGCGAAGCCACGAGGTGAGGCTCCTGAGGACCAAGCTCCTGGGTTCGCTCACCGAGGACGAGCACCAGGTCCTTGAGGAGATTATGAGGATAAAGTCCGCGGCCGACCCGATGTTCGGCTTCTGATACTTTATAACCGCGCCAAAATTGTGTGCCTCTGAATGGCTCAGTTCAAGTTGGTCCTCTCCGACTCGAAGACGGGCATGTCTGAGGTTCAGGAACTCAAGGACTCGACCGCCCAGCCGCTCCTAGGGAGAAAGATCGGGGAGGTCGTCGACGCCACTCTCCTGGGCCTTACAGGCAAGTTCAAGATCACTGGAGGCAGCGACAAGGCCGGGTTCCCCATGAGGGGAGACGTCTCGGGCGGTGGCAAGAACTACGTCCTCATGAGTGCTGGGATCGGGTACAAGTCGAAGGAGTCAGGCTCCAAGAAGCGACGCCTGGTCCGCGGCAACACCGTCACCGAGGAGATTTACCAGGTAAACGCGAAGAAGATGGAAGAAGCGGCCAAAAGCAGCTAATTCCCTCGCCAGCTTCAACAGGTTCCTGAAATCCTTCCAAACAATCTGAAAAAGTAGAAATACGGCCCTCGGCCTTTTCCAACTGAAACCCCATGGCCAGGCTCGACGACCTCGACATGAAGATACTCTCAGCGCTCTATGCGGACGCGTCCGTCTCGGTCCCCAAGCTGTCCAAACAGCTCGGGGTCAACCTTTCTGTCATGTACAGCAGGATAAAGCGCCTAGAGAAGAGGGGGATCATCGAAAAGTTCACAGTCATAGTCAACGAGGACATCCTCGGGATGCGGGCCGGGGCCCTCGCAGGCCTCAACATCGACCCGAAGCAGAGGGAGACGGTCATGAAGGAGATCGAGAAGGTCGAGGGGGTCAGGCTCATACGGGAAGTGACCGGGCGCTTCGACATCGTCGCGAACCTCCGGGGCCAGTCGCTCGACGAACTGCACCGGGCGGTCTACGACGTCATCGGCAAGATCCCCGGGGTGATGCACGCCGAGGTCTTCATGGAGGTCTCGCGCAAGATGCCGCCCGTGAGCTTCCGAATCAGGGAATGAAGAATTAAGACTCTTAAGCCCCCGAGGTCGTCGCGAATCGATTGGACCCACTGATCCTCCTCGACCAGGCCGTCGCCCAGGAGAAGGTCCCCCAGGCCCTAGCAAGGAAGGTGAGGCTCAGGATGAAGCTCGTCCAGGCGGCAGTCCACAGGGTCGAGAAGGCCAGCGGGCTCAGGTATCCCCCGTATTACATCGAGCCGACGCTGCCCGTCTCCAAGGGCGGCGGCGAGTACGGACAGATGGGCGTGATGTTCGCCCGGGTGATACCCACCACGGCGACAGGAAGCCTTACGATCCTCGTGCAGTTCACAGCGGCCCTCGTGGCCTTCGGGACCAAGGGCACCATCGACGCAGTGGCGGCCCACGAGTTCACCCACTACGTCGACCTCGTGAGGAGGCTGAGCAGGACCGAAGTCGTCAGCGACCAGCGGGCCACGACCCTCTACGAGGCCTCCTTCGCGGACTCCGAGCGCACCGTCCCCCCAAAGCTGGTCTTCTCAGAGAAGGCGCTCGTCGGCCTCGTCACCAGGAAGTTCAAGGACGGCCTCGTCGACCCCAGCCTGAACAAGAAGGCAGGGGCCTCCTGGATCTCGAAGAACCTCCCTATGCGCTGGGTCGGCCCCGAGGAGAACGTCGTACGTCTGGGAATGGAAGTAGTGGCTTCAGCGAAGTTCGACCCGGGCGTCCTCTCCAGGGTCTCGGCCATCGAAGAGAAGATGAAGCCTTGAGGCTCAGCGAGAGCGAGCGGAGCACACTCTCCGGCGTCGCTTCTTCCCTCGTGGGCGAGGCGTCGGTCTCAGCCCTGTGCGCCTACGGCTCGAAGGTCGCGGGGTACGCGCGCCCGGACTCCGACTACGACATCATCGTCGTCTGCAGGAGGTTCAGGGAGGGCGTCAGGTACAAGTACCTTGACTCGCCCGTCCCGCTCTCCGCGCTCATCGTCGACGAGCAGCTGCTGGCCCAGGACGCCCAGGCCTCCTACCTCGGCGAGTTCGTGGTGGGAAGGTTCCTGAACGTCTACGAGCCCATCACCAACCCGGGCCTTTTCAGGACCGTCGAGCTCGAGTACAAGAAGAGGGTGCTGGTGGAGGCCCTCCTCGAGCTCTCCTCCGACTACGGAGACTTCGGCAGGCACCTCGTCATCCCCTACGAATACTTCCTCTTCGACAAGCTCAACCGGAGGGCCGCTCTCTACCCGCCGGCCCTCTACAGCTACTACCAGACCTACACCTGCCCGATGGGTGCAGAGAACAGAGCTCTTTCCGTCGAGGGCTTCTCCTCGGCCGCGGACGCAGTCAAGACGCGGGGCTTCCTCCAAGCCGACACCTCCGGTGTGAGGATGGTCCCCGAGAAGCTGAGGGGGGACGCATTCACCAAGGTCCAGTCGCTCTTCACCCTCACGACCCGAGGAGT
>JACQFO010000116.1 GCA_016200025.1 Nitrososphaerota archaeon | reverse complement strand
GGACGCCCGCCCATCCGGGGTTAATCCGCTTTTCGTCCGGGCTTCTTAGCCAAGAAGGCGGGGACCGACGCGAGCAGGCCCACCCCTCCCATGAGAAGGAAGACCCCGTGAAGGGAACGCTCAAACCTTTGCAGGTGTCCTGGTCGATGGAGACCGAGCCTCCAGCGAAGACCTGCTGCAGTGTGCTCGTGGGGACGCTCCCGGCCATTATCGCGAACGCTATCTCCAGGCTCAGCAGGAACCCGACGTTGATCAGGGTCGACGACATCCCGGAGGCCACGCCCCTCCTGGCGGCCGGGGTCGCGTTCATCACCGAGGCTACTTTGGGCGCAACGAAGATCCCCCCCGAGGCCTGCGATGACCATCGGCACGACCAGCTGGTCGTAGTCCCCGAAGGTGAAGACTGCGGACCCTGTGTTGTACAGCTTCACCCTCCCGAAGATGTCCGAGAGGCGTCCGAAGGCGAGCAGTAGGACCGCGGTCACCAGGATGTATCTCATGATTATCCACAGCGCGTCGAAGGCGTTGGTCCCCGGAAGCTCGGCCGTGATCGTCGGAAGGGCGATGAGCACAATGTTGGAGTCGAGGACGGCCATGAAGGAACCGACCGAAGTGTTGGTCAGGACGACGTACTTGTACTGCAGCTCGGGCTCGACCAGAGGCGCGGGGCGCGGAGGGCCTTTGAATCTGCGGCCTCAGAGGACCACTGCAAGGACGAGCGCTGCTACGATCAGCGCCCCGCCCCCGAAGTCCTGCCTGGACGGCGCCTCCTTCCCCAGGGCCCTCGAGAAGATCTGGGTGAGCAGGGGCGAGAGGCTAGTCAAGACCACGGTGACTGCGACGCCTATGGTGGAGATGGAGTACACGAACAACAACGACCCGAGCACGAGGTCGCTCAGGATTATCAGGGCCATGAACCCCAGCTCTCTGGGCGTCACTCCAGTGGGCCACCGGCGCGCCCTCCCGGTCGCGAGCACTGCCACGCCCAGGGCGGCCGCCGCTGCCGCGTTCCGGCAGAACGTGACTACGACGAAGTCGCCGCCCGCGACGGTCGCGACCTTAATCAGGTCCTGACCGACGGTCCATGCGACTGCTCCAGCCAGCGCGAACGCTATCCCCCTGGCCCTCGGCTTCCCCCTTCCCCCCCTCGAGAGGACGAAGACTCCCGCGACGACCATGGCCGCAGCCACGAAGTTGGTTCCCGGCACGGCCTCGCCGACTGCGACGGCTGTGAACTGCACCAACAGAACGTAGGTGTAGACGACCGGGGCCGCAACAGAGGCGCCGGTCTCTCTGATCGAAAGCAGGAACAGGCTGTCTCCGCAGGCCAGGGTCGCAGCCCCGCTCAGCAAGGCCGGCAGGACCCCCGCGCCGAAGCCGTAGTAGAGTGCGGGCACGAGGAGGACCGCCGAGGCCGTACCCGTCCTCAACAGGTTCAGGTTGAGGAAGTCGAATCTTTGAAGAAAACTCCGGTAGTAGATCGGGCTGAAGGCCCACAGCAGTGCGGCGACCAGTGCATAGACGGGATTGAACACTTCCCCGGCCACCCAGGCTGTCTACCCCGGC
This sequence comes from Nitrososphaerota archaeon, assembly GCA_016200025.1. Lineage (GTDB taxonomy): Archaea > Thermoproteota > Nitrososphaeria > Nitrososphaerales > Gagatemarchaeaceae > UBA183. The sequence continues at coordinate 1,537 of JACQFO010000116.1, read as the reverse complement.
CGGGTTCCTTCGTTCGCGGCCCTAATCAGCCCCCTCACCTCGTCGGCGAGGTCCTCCGGGACCGGCCTGCAGCCGCAGGCCTCGGCGTGCTCAAAGTGCCATTGGGCCCTCTGCGCCCTTGTCGGACTCTCGGGCATCCCGTGACCTTCGTGCCATTCCGCGTTGACCCTGCCCCCGAAGCTGGTGAAGGACCGACCCATGACCTTGTGCTCGGTCCTCATGCACCTGTCCATCACGTAGTCGACGCCCGCGGCCGCGAGGATCCCCTTCGCTTCTTCGTCTTCCAGCCCCAACTGTCCCCAGAATACGAACGGCCTGCCCGTACTGCGCTTCATCTGTGCGACCTGGCGCGCGACTTCCGGGAATTCGGACGAGGGTCTGAAGACATCGACGACGTCGAGCCTCTTCGCCAGGTCCCCTGGGACCTCCGCCAAGGTATGATAGGCCTTGACCCCATGAATCGAGTCCGCGGTCGGGTTGATCGGGACTACCTCGTATCCCGCGTCCAGCAAGTACGCAGGGACAGCATAGGCGTCCTTCTCCGGGCTCTTCGACGCTCCGACGACGGCTATGACCCTGTACTTCCTGAGCACATCCTGGGGGTCTATGCTGAACTTGGGCACGACAGGCGAGCGGCCCTGAGGGTTATTAGCGCTTCCAGAAAACTGCCATCGTCGGGAACAGAGGGAAATACTCTAAAAGCACAGTCCCAGAGGTCGCAGTCGCAAAGCGAGATGCTGGTGCCCCTGGCCACGAATGTCCCCGCGGGGACGGCTGACGTTCTCTCCTACACCATGCTCGTTGTCGTGGCAATCTTCCTGATCTCGGGCCCATCCATCGTCTACTACTATCGAAAGCGCCTAAGAAGAGAAAGGGTCTCAGCCACGCCAGCCACCTAAACTTCCAGGCGTTTTCCGTCTCGCCTGCCTCTTCGCCTCCCTGGGGCCCGCGAAGCCCTTATCTCATATCTCGCGAACAAGGCCACGGTTTGTCCCAGTCTGAAAGGGATAAGGTCGACTACGAGCTCCGCGGCAAGACCCTCAAAGTCTACCTCTACCTCCTGAGATATGGGAGGGCTGCCGGTGTAAGGGAGATCCAGAAGGAGCTCGGCTTCTCAAGCCCCTCCGTGGCCTTCCATCACCTGGACAAGCTCCTAGGCCTCGGCGTGGTCGAAAAGGACCAGTACGACCGGTACGTGCTTGCCATGAAGGTGGACACCGGGATACTCCACTCATTCGTCAGCATCGCAGGCCTCACCCTGCCCAGGCTGGGGTTCTACGCCGCCTTCTTCACGACCATCTCAGCGGCCTACTTCGTCCTCAACCGCGGGTCCCTTGACCTCTACGCGCTGATAGGCACGGCTGGAGGGGCGGGAGTCTTCTGGTATGAGGCCTGGCGGGTGTGGCGCAGGAAGCCGTTCTGATGATTAGAACTAATTAGCTCAGAGTAGGTCATGAGAGGGTATGGGGAACAAACGGTTTGGTGCGGGCCTCCTTGTGGGCATTCTTGCTGGAGTCCTGGTCGTAGCGTCGGCCTC
>JACQFO010000115.1 GCA_016200025.1 Nitrososphaerota archaeon | reverse complement strand
TAATCTTCTCGCTGTCTCCCATGGAGGACTCTCTGCGGCCACCCAGGCTTGGGTCGGGTCTCCCGAAGCAACTCGAAAAATCTGACTAGTCTGTCAGATGTGGGCAGGTCTCTCCCGAACTAGGGGAAGAGTCTCTCGCCTGTAACGGCGTCTTCGAGTACTATTGATTGAAACGGGCACGACTGCGCAGCCAGAAAGATGGTTTCGTTGTCTGACGCCTTCTCGTCCTTTACTTCTATGGGGGCCCCTTCGAAGCTGGATTTCCTCTTGCTCCAGTCTATGTGGAAGACCTTGGGGGCGAGGGCGATGCAGCTCTGGGCAGCCATGCAGAGGTCTTGGTCGACCCGGACCCTGACAGTTCTCCCTTCCACGATCTGGCCGGTCCACCAGCCTGCCTGCTTGCGTTTGCGCACCGCGAACTGCCGAATGCGATTCACGTTCGAAGAAAATCTTGATCGAAGACCGGTCTATTAAGGCCTGAGGCCTGCATGACCTTGGGCGAACCTAATCCGGCGGATATCAGACTGGCGACTGCGATCTGCGGATGCGCCACAGTCTGGCCAGGTAGAACCCTCGGAGGAGCGCCCAAACCAATCCGCTCCCGTATCCGATGCCGCCCAGGAGCCAGGACCAGGGCGAGGAGAGTCCGAGGCTCACGAGGAAGGTGGACCCGAAGGAAGTCAGAATCAGGATTGATGACAGGCCGACGAAGTTTCTGACCTGATTTACCCTCACGAACTTCTCGTCCTGGGTGACAGGGGTAAGGCATGTCGTCACCAGAATTACATATGACATGAAGAGCATGATGAGGGTGGAGAAGAGCATCAGGGCGATCGACAGGACTAGGAGCCATTCGAGGGTCCCCATCATTCCGCCAATGGCGCTTTGCCTGATGATGGACACATCGAGGGAGAGGGAAATCATGGTGGCCCCCAGAAGGAAGCTAGTGATTATGGTCAACCTGAAGCTGGCGGCGTCGAGATCGATCTTTGGCTGTTCCAAAGGATGATGAAGCGCGGGGGATTCTTGCTTTAAGCATTGTCAGCCAATCGCGTTTCACTGGTCGGACGACGCGATGGGGCAGGTCCCGAGTGCATGGATGCCCAGAATCTGAAACGGACCCGCACTATGAGACGGAAAGCCAGGGCAATCCGAGGTTTAGGAAACTATGCGAATTGACGCTTGGCAAAAGTATAATTGGGACTCGGCGGACTGAGCGAAGGGTTGTCTAAGCCAAAGTTCCCCAATGGAGGCGCTTCGAAGGACAGTGGTTTCGACCCGCGCAGTCTCAATGAGAACAGAGAAATCAGGTATGAGAGAGCGGCTTACTTCGGCCTTTCATTCCCGAGCCGTGCCGTGAGGATCGTCGAGAACGCGAAGAACCATTCACCTCGACTCCCGACTTCATGCGACGTCTGCCAGAAGATGATTAAGAGCTACCCGTTCATAGCGAAGCACCACATCAGCTACCGGAAGTATCACATCACGTGCGCCCTGAGAGTAGGCCTCGTGCTGCCTATACTGGGGAAAGTCTAGGTCTTCACCGCTCAGTTCTCAACTGAGAGGTAGGCGCTTACTGACGCGATTGCCGCTCCGAAGATGAGTGCTGCCTGTTTGGTGAAGGCTGATAAGACCCACGCATCTCGGCCCGCGCGGGTGGCGGGGTCGGTACGCAGGATTTCCAGAGTTCTTCAGGTCGTCAGAGACGCGGTAGTCCTCGCCTTCTCACTTGTCGTAATCGGGTCCACCTACGGCAGGTGGGGGGAAGAGGGCGGGGCGGTCTTCCTGGTCGTCGACGCGCTCGCCGGGGTGCTCATCCTCCTCACGGTCGTGGATGTCCTTCTCGTCGCCAAGAAGGTGAAGAGGAAGGGGTTCTACTTCTTCAATTCGATTCTCCAGATTCCCATTCTGGCGCTCTTCGTCGTATTCATCCTGTACGTGGGGGTCGCCCTGCTCCTGCTGGATGTCGCTGTCCTTGCGACTCTGCCTGAGAAGAAGACGCCGGAAGAGCTGATGAAGCATCCGCCTATCCCGATAACGCGGAACTACCGCATCACTGTCGGGGCGGGGGTGCTCGTGACGCTTGCTTCGTTCTTTCTTCCGTGGCTTTCAGTCGAAGGGGCTTCGACGTCGCTCTTCGGAGTCTATTATGCGCTAGTCGCGCATACCGGGCTGCCTTCGTTCTCCTTGGAGCCGACGCGGGTGATCTTCGCGCTGCTGACCCTCTTCACCTCGCCCGTATCCTTGGTCGCGGGCGCCCTGGGCATCCTTCGGCGGAGGCTCTCTCTGGTCTCAGGGATACTTGCCGTTCTTGCTGGCGTCAGCATGACTTCGGCTCTCGGCGCCTCCACCGGGTTCGGAGCCTACGGATTCGTGGCCGGGGGGATCGTTATCCTCGTGGGGTTCTTCGGATTCAGGCGCAAGAACTAGTCAGTGTTAACACTGATGCTCAGAGCCGACTCGACACGCAAAATGGACGTCCACACAAAGGCGAACCTCAAGATGTGGAACCGAATGGTCCCGATAAACGCGAAGTCGAAGATGTATGATGTCGCCGGCTTCAAATCGGGGAAGTCGAGCCTGTCTCCTCACGAAATCCGCGAGCTCAGACCTATTGTCAAGGGGAAGTCCGTCCTTCACCTTCAATGTCACTTCGGAATGGACACCCTGTCAATCGCGCGGCTCGGGGCATCGAAAGTGGCTGGGGTCGATTTCTCCCCCGTTGCCATCTCCCTCGCGCGGAAGCTGGCTAAGCAAGTGGGACTGGACAAGAGGTCGGAGTTTGTGTGTTCAGACATCTACTCCATTCCGGCGGGATTCAGGAAGAAGAAGTTCGACGTGGTCTACACGGGCGGCGGGGCCCTATTCTGGCTCAAGGACCTGGAGCGCTGGGGCAGGATCGTCTCGGGGTTCCTCAGACCAGGAGGGGTCCTCTACATCAAGGGGTTCCATCCTTTCTCGAACTCTTTCGACGAGGAGGCCTCCGAGCCGCGTCTCCGCTATCCCTACTTCCACCGGAAGGAGCCGATCATAAACAAGTTTCACGGGACCTACTCGGAGCCAGGCGCAGATTTCGAGTCTGAAGAGCACAACTGGTCCTTCGGGATGGGGGAGCTCGTCAATGTACTTGTAGGCGCAGGGCTCACAATAGACTACCTTCATGAATTCATGACAGTAGGCTACAAGAGATTCCAGTTCCTCGTGAAGGGCAGGGACGATAGGTGGGGCTGGAAAGATCCGAACGCGGGAGTCCCACTGGTCTTCTCGCTCAGGGCCACTAAGCAGAAAGGCTGACTGTCACGGCTGGCTTAACGCACGGTCGCGCCGTGTTCGGCCGAGCCGAACCACGCGTTTCTGCCCGGAGCGGCGAATTTCATCCCGTCCGAGAAGACCGAGAACGTTCTCGTGGAGGTTACATTGAGCTCGTGGCAGGTCAGGGCGTTGGGCAGGATTATCTTGGCAGGGACGTCCTCCCCGGTCACCGGGTTCCTGATCGGCTCCAGTGCGGCGCGCACGCTGTCACCAGCCTTGTAGGCGCTGTTCGCTCCATTCGACTTCCACTCGAAGTCCACGAATGAGGTTTCAAGCCAGTGGTCGATGGTCCTGGCGAACAGAGGCCATGGGCTCCCCCCTAGGTTCCCCTTCAGGATCTGCTCGAGTGCGCGCCGCTGCTCAGTGGAGGCCGCTGCGTCGATGAAGAGCTTGGCCGTGCCCCCTCCTTCGTGAATCGCCTTGGGCCACATGGCCATGTAAGCTAGATGCAGGCCGTTCAGTTTGACGCCTTGGTGGTGGCCATCGTGGATCTTCAGAGCCCAGCCCCCGCTGCAATGCCCGTAGGTCGGGGGAGCGTCGAAGTTGCAGGGGCATCCCCAGTCGCAGTTGCATGTCGTTATGATGTCAGCTCTATAGTTCCACTCGACGGGCTGCGGCGCCTTCGGTCTCGAAGGTTCGGGCTTCAAGCAAGCGGGCGAGGAGAGCCTCGTATTTAACGAGAAGCTCGGCTGAATTTTGGAAGGATGGGAGAGGACCCGACGGACCCGAAGGCGGGGAAGAGAATATGAAGAGTGAAAGGTCAGGCAGGAGGAAGAGTCCCCTTGTCTGACCACCCCTCCTCTTTGTCCAGGAAGCTCCCGATAATCACCACGGACAGGCTGGCGCTCTCCGTGACCGCACTCATGATCTCCGTCGCAGGGACTTCATGGGCCGCGACATACTACCTGATGCCTTTGATGGCTCCTGCCGACACGATGTCCATGGGCGTGGCGTCTGTCGTCTCCTCGCTGTCGCCCGGTTCGATCGGCCTCTTCGAACTGGTCTGGACGGTTGGCATGATGGCTATGATGTTTCCCGCGATAGTTCCGGTTGTCGTGTTCTACCTAAGGATGGCGGCCCCAGCGGAGCCGAACCCTTCCGTGGCCAAGGCTGTCGGGACCCCGCTGTTCCTCCTGGGCTACCTTGGGGTGTACGCTGGCTTGGGGCTCCTCGCCTACCTCGCAGTCTACGCGGCCGTCTTCGTAGCTCCAATCTTTCCAGTCTTGGTCTCGTTCGCGTTTCTTGCCCCTGGCCTTGTCCTGGTGCTTGCAGGCATCTACCAACTCTCTCCCATGAAAGTGAAGGCCCTTTCTTACTGCATCTCCCCCCTGGGGTTCTTCGCCGTCCATCTCCGCAAGGGCCTTTCCGGAAGCCTAAGGATGGGCGTCAGTCATGGAATCTATTGCGTCGGCTGCTGCTGGGCGTTCATGCTCGTCATGCTTGCCGTGGGTGCGATGAGCCTCTTGTTCATGGCCGCACTGGCCGCGGTCATAGCGTTCGAGAAGGTGATCGTCAGGGGAGCGCTCTGGTTTGACAGGACCGTCGCCGTCGGGCTCATAGGTGCCGGCTTCGTCGTTCTGGTCTTTCCGGCCCTGGTTGTGATGTAGGCACATCTCCCCTAAGTCGGCGAGCCCTTCGAGGAGGACCTCAGGCCGAGAAAGAATCCGAAACTTTGTCTGCGTCCGGAACGGACTATTTCGTTTGGTTCTTCTTTCTGTCGCTGTAGTTTCGCAAGATCCCTGTGAAACTGGAGACGCCAAATGGAGTTGCGTAGTCCAACACGACGCGGATGTATAGCGTGGCACTCAGGCGTCCTGTTTGTATCTCGATTCCCTGGTTGAGGAGGACGAGCCAGGTCCCAACGGCTAAGCAGAGTGCGAGGGCCCGCGTGAAGTCACCTGCGCTGTACAATGTCATGAGACAAACCAAGTTGGAAAAACAGGAGGGAGGTCCACGTCGTTACTTTACGGCGTAGACCTTGTAGGTGAATTCGCCGGTCGCGAAGTTGTCGAGTCCTTCAGACCAGCCCTTCGTATTGTTCAGGAAAGAGAGCCTCTGAGATGGCGTCTGGAACGTCAGGTTTTCCTCGATCCTGAGGATCGGGGCGGGGTCCACGCCCTTTGCTGTGGCCTTCCCCCACACCATGATGGGCTCGCCGTTGCTGAAGATGATTCCCCTGACGTCGGCTTCGACGGTGCCGTCGGGCTTCATCAGCGCGTTGTGTGTTGTCATGCGGATTCCTGAGACCTTGCCACTGACCTTGCCGGCCAGCGTGACGTCCAGGCGGGCCCCTTGCGGGCCGAATTCTCTGATGTTCACTGAGGTTGTGTTCTCTTTTCCTTCGAAGAGCAGTTCTCCTTTTTCCATGGAGGCACTATGAGCACGGAGGGATATAGTGCACGCGGGCGGAGGACGCCCGTGGCCTACGCAAGAACTGGTGGGGAGACTTCATTCTACATAAATAACGGAGCTCAGTCCGACTGCCTATGGCTAAGATGATTACGTGCCCCTGCGGATGGACGGTCATCTCCCCGCAGGGTGAGGATCAGGCGGTCAAGCACATCCTGATACACCTCCATGACATACACCCCGAGACCTCAGTCAACGAAGCAGAGATTAGAGCGACCGTGAAGACAGTCTAGGCAGCCACCTTCGACTCGATGAGGGTGTCAAGCCAGCCGGATTTGGTGGGCTCGATTACTTCCTTGAGCATGAACAGGCGGCAGTACTTCACCCCTTCCACCTTCAGGACTGCCAAGGCGGAATCTTCGGGGTCGGCGAGGGTGAAGCCGAACAGGTTCACCAAGATGGCGCCAGGCGAGGGTGAATTGACAGACCAAAGCTTCTCGCCGTGCTTCTTGCGCAGGGCGTCTATCACGTCTCCTCTGCGCGCGGCGTCTACCGAAATCTCCAATTCGTAGAAGACGAGGCCGGCCTGCTTCTGGGTGTTGATGACTGCGCGGATGAGCAGGGCCCCGGAGTCGAAGAGCTTGCCAACCTTGTATTCGGCCATCCTTGGGGTGATGGAGAGCATCTTTGCGAGTTCCGACGTTGTCATCCTGGCGTCGTACCTGAGGCCCTTGACCAACTGCCAGTCTAGCTTGTCCAAGTTGACCTTCGGGTCCCTTATCGGCCTCATCCCCAGGTTCAGCATGGTCAGTTCGAACCTCATGGCAATCTTCTCGGCCGCCTGTTTGACTTCGTCCGCTGTGTGGCCAGCGATGTCTATGGACACGAATGGACCGATGTAATCGACGACCTCGACGACGTTGGGGATCTTCTGGGTGCTTTCAACGAGCCTTGCCTTGGTCGCGATGTTGAGGGCCTCGAAGCGGTGCAGGGTGATGAAGTCCATCCCGAAGAGGCCCAGGCTCGGCATCGCCTGGTAGTACTTGATGAAGCCGTCCTCCTCCATCTTCTTGATGCGGGCGCGCACGGTCTTTTCGTCCAGGTCGAGCTTCCGGCCGATCTCTGTCGGGCTGACATGGCGCTGGGTGCTGGCGTTGTAGCTCAGGTCCCTGAAGGCTATCTCGCAGAAGATTCTGACGTCCTTCGCGTCCACGTCCGCGTGGTCGACTGGGTTCGATAATAAGTGAGGCACCCGAGGCGGGATGAGCCTGCTGTCGCCTCATCGGGCCGCGAGCGAGGCCCTGTAGAGCGCGTCGATGGACTTCGAGTTACGCAGCTCTTTGAGCCTCTCGCGCCGCAGGCGGCCCTGGTTCCTCAGGTCGAGGTCGGCCGCGACCAATGTCTGACCCGGGCGGGCGTTCCGTTCGACTAGCCTCATGATGTGCTGCTTCTTGTCGTATCCGAGGTCGAATATCAAGCTCCTGCCGAGGAAGTGGGGCGGGGCGTAGGCGTTGGGCGAGACGATTGGTATGCGGTTCTCAAGGGACCTAGCCCGCAGGTAGGCGAGCCAGGGATTGCTTCCTGCCGCCAAGATCAGGGAAGGGACGAGCAGGAGCTCGGCGCCCATCAGGGTGACCGTCCGCGCAGGCTCGGGGAAGACTAGGTCGTGGCAGACCAAGACTGCTATGTCGAAGCCGTCGACTCTGAAGAGGTTGAACCTGCTGCCTGGGGTTGCGACCCTGTTTTCCCTCCGGTAAAGGTGGACCTTGTCCTGTCGGGAGATGATTTCGCCCTTCGGGGAGAACGTGGGGCTTGTGAGGAAGACGCCTTTCCCCCGCTTTTGGAAGTTTGCCCCCAGGTTCAGGTAGATGTCCAGGTCCTTGCTCAGAGTCGCAAAGCGGCGCAGGATTGGGTCGTTAGGTTTGAGGACTCGGGAGAGCAGCCAATGCTCGGGGAGGCAGACCAGCCTCGCGCCCGAGTTCGCCGCTCTTCGAATCTGGCCATCGGCTTCGGCGACCGCTCTGTCGAGGTTCCTGGAAAGGCCGAGTTGGACCGCGGCAACTTTCATGTGAACAGACGACCAAATCAGGCCGGGTTATTTGTGCTTGCGAGCATGACCAGCGCCCGAGCACATATCTACTTCCGTCGTCCGCCAGCATAGCAGAGAATTGGTGAAGCCTGAGAGAGGCGACCCGCTGAAGGACATCACGTCGTCTCGGGGGCGCGGATTGAGAGGGAAGAAGGTCGTGCTCTGCGTGACCGGGAGTGTTGCGTCCATCGAGGTGCCGGCATTGGCGAGGGAGTTGATGCGCCATGGGGCTGAGGTCCACGCGGTGATGTCGGAGGCGGCGGAGAGGCTCGTCAGGCCGGAGACACTGCAATGGGCGACGGGGAACCCTGTGGTCAGGAGGCTCACGGGGGAAACCGAGCACGTGAAGCTGGCGGGAGAGTGGGAGGGAAGGGCCCACCTCGTGCTGGTGGCGCCGTGCACAGCCAACACCATCTCCAAGCTGGCGCTCGGGATTGACGACACGCCGGTCACGACTGTCGCTTCGATGGCCCTCGGGGGGAGGATACCTCTGGTCATCTGCCCTGCTGCGCACGAACCGATGTACAGGAACCCCGCGGTGCAGGCTAACGTGAGGAGCCTGGTCGAGAGGGGGGTCGTCTTCGTGGGCCCGACGAGTGAGGAGGGGAAGGCGAAAATGGCGTCCGTGGGGGAGATAGTCGAAGCAGCGATCAAGGTCTTTTCGAAGCAGGACCTCGCGGGGCGGAGGGTAGTGGTTAGTGGAGGGCCGACCGCGGAGTTCATCGACCCCGTGAGGGTGATCACGAACCTGAGCTCTGGGAAGATGGGCCTCGCGCTGGCGAAGGAGGCATCAAGGAGGGGGGCGGAGGTCTTCTACGTCTACGGAGGCGAGCTGGCTCCGCCCGTCGGTATCCGGTCGGCAAGGGTCCGCACGACCGCGGAGATGAGGAAGGCGGTCTTGGGCGAATTGAAGAATGGCCAGAGCGACGCTTTCATCTCCGCGGCTGCGCCATCTGATTTTGCGCCGGTGAAACCTGCGCCCAGGAAGATCCCCACCGCGTCGGGACGCCTGAACCTGGTCCTTGAGCCCACTCCGAAGATTGTCGAGGAGGTCAGGAGGAGATGGCCACGGATTTTCCTGGTGGCATTCAAGGCAGAGACAACGCCCACGGACTCGGCGTTGAGGGTGGCCGCCACAAAGTTCAGGGCGAAACTCCGGGCCGACGTCGTGGTGGCGAATGATGTCAGCGAGGGCAGAGGGTTCGGGTCCGACAGGAACAGCGTACTGATCCTTGGAAGGAAGAAGGCGTTCAGTTTGAAGCGGCGCCCCAAGGAAGAAATCGCAAGCAGGGTCATGGACGAGGTCGTGGAGGAGATGGGGAAGCACCGCGTGGGCTAGGTAGCTACAAGTTGACCTATTCCACGAAAGAGCTGAGCCTTGGGACGTTCAAAGACTTCGAGAAGCTCGCGGTCAAGCAGGGGGGATGCTGGTGCATGTACTACCAGCGTCCGAGACCCTTAGCGAGGGGGATGTCGACTGCGGAGTGGAGGAAGGTCAACGAGAAAGACAAGAGGAAGTTCGTCCGAGAGGGCAAGTCGCACGCGATACTGGTCTACGATGCAGAAATGCCGGTGGGGTGGTGCCAGTACGGGACCCGGGAGGAGCTCCCTAGGATTGACGCGGGGCGAGGGTACCGGATGCTTGGGCCTGTTCCCGGCGACCAGAGCCTGTGGAGGATTACTTGCTTCTTCGTTGACAGGCAATACAGGGGGAAGGGCGTCGCGAAGGCCGGCCTCCACGCGGCGCTGAAATCGATCAAAGACAAGGGGGGCGGGCTGGTGGAGGCCTATCCCGTCGTTTCAAAGAAGATGGCCGCGGTGCCCGAGTGGAGGTGGTTCGGGACCCCGAGCATGTTCGAGAAGGAGGGGTTCGAGAAGGTGGCCCCGCTCGGCACGAGCCTCCTCCTCATGAGGAAGAAGGTCAGAGGCAGGCGGTGATGTCGCAGCGCTTTTCCTGGGTAGGGGCGTAGGTTGGAGAAACACCTGGAGATTGTAATCAAAGCACTGCGGCCTGGCCTCGCGGACGACTACTTCGCGCTATTCGACGATGTCTACGACAACGACGAGTGGCTGAGGTTCGACAGGAACCCGTGGTGGGGAGGCTGCTACTGCACCTTCTACGACGACGTTCGTGAGGAAGATGAAATCAACGCTTCGAAGGACAAGAGGGGAGAGAACAGAGAGGCGAGGCGTAGGACAATCGAAGGCGGCAAGGCGGCGGGTCT
>JACQFO010000114.1 GCA_016200025.1 Nitrososphaerota archaeon | reverse complement strand
CGCTGCCCCGGTTTGCCCTCGGTTTGGCCTTCGTGAAGTCCGGGTTTCCCCGTCTCTACGCGCCACCATCCCGCTCGCGGGTCGGTACCATGCGCCAAGGCTTTCCCAGGCGCCTCGTCTTCTCCCGCGAATCCATCCTTTTCCTGGCCGGACGAGTGGATTGTTACGCGTCTAACCGATATAAATCAGTTGCGACGATTCCTGTTTCTGGAAATACGGGTGGGTTGACATCGGAAAGAGCCACGGACCTTATCGGGCGGGGCCAGGCAGGACATTCGCCTTCTGAATCAACTGGTTCGACCCGAGGACCCAAACTTCCCACTGCTTCCTCATCTTCATGTCAACAGAGGCCAGCGTTCCCTGGGGCACAGCCAGTATCCGCCTTACCGAGCCCGGCGCGAAGAGGTACGACTGGAACGAAATCGTGGAGTGATTCTTGGAGCCGAACCTTCTCATGTTGGGCTTTGTTTCGCATTCCACCAGGACCAATTCCTCCCCTCCGCCCACCCTACGATAGCCGAGGAGGTCCGGCCGGTACCTCGTCCATGAAACCCTCCGCCCCGGGGGGTAGAGCGGCTCTTCCACTATCGCGAAGCTCTCGCGCTCGAGCTCTTTTCTGACGATGGCCTTCATCGACCTGTGCAGCTCCGACTCTGCCATGCCGTCCCCTGGAGGATCTGATGATTTCTGTCAGCCGCTCCAGAAAATTAGAGCAAATGTCACGGATGCCTACACGAAGGTATCCGCGCTCTAATCACTGGGGCAGGTTTCCGCTCTTCTTCCACCCCTCTTGATACGGAGGTCAACAGAAAATCTGTCACTTGTCAGGAACTAGAGCCAAGCCAGAATAACAACCTGGCAGAACAAACTCAGGGCAGCTCTCTCGCTGTTGGCAGGGCAGAGTTCGACCGTGGCCGACCGCCGACGCCGGCTACGCGCGGGGCCGGGAATATTCCGGTCTGCCCGTCGAACGATGCCACGCCTTGAGCCCAGGAGGGCCAGACGCGGTCCAAAAGCCGCGCTTCGGGATGGCGAAGAACCTTCCTCGAACGAAGGAGGTGCGGAGCGTCATGCTTGACACCGAGGTCGGGAGAAGGAGTGTCCGTCGCACGAACGAAGCACAGAAGGAGGATCGTGAATGGCTCGAATGTGCTGACGAAAACAGCGAGGGGCGGCTTTCTACTTCTTCAGGCCCAGAGCATCTGTGCCCCAAAGCGAACCGGCAAAATTGTTATAGACGCTCCCCCGCGACTAGTCCTGACTTGAATGGATTATCTGCCCAGAATGGCGACACCATCTCCGTCCACTACCTAGGCAAGTTCCCGGGTGGGAAGGTCTTCGACACCAGCATGAAGGCCGAGGCCGTGAAGGCCGGCCTCTTCTCGCCGGCGCGGGACTACAAGCCTCTCCAGGTGACCCTCGGCGCCCACCAAGTCATCAGCGGCTTCGAAGAGGCCCTGATCGGCATGAAGGTCAACGAGACGAAGGAGATAACGCTCCCTCCAGAGAAGGCCTACGGAAAGACTGGCAAACACCCTATGTCCGGCAAGACTCTCCAGTTCAGGCTCTTGCTCACGAACATCAAAAGACCGTAGGCGCGCGAGACTTCCCCAAGACCGCGAATCTTAGCAGAGACCTGTCCTCCACCATTTTCTGTAGCTGTTTAGACATCGAACCTATTTATCACCAAACGCCCAACCTAGAAGTCAGGACATGGCAAAGAGGGGATTCACCATCGACACCGGGAAGGAGAAGATCGCCGTGGAAGGACACGCCCACCAGAACGTCGCAGTGAAGTACCTCATGAAAAGAAGGCGCAGCCTAATCTTCACAAAGGACCCCGCCAAGGTAGAGATACTCTTCGCAGATGTTCCCACCCAGGTCAGCATCATCGGCGCCAACGTGACCAAGACCTACAAGGTCGCCTGGGAGAGAGTCAGCACCGGGGAGTTCGCCGGGGCGCGCTTCACCTTCACGCTCGAAGAAGTCAAGTAGCGCAACCTTTTCTGCCACTCCAGGGCCCCCATGGACCATGGCACCGGGATACAGGCGAGACGCCTACAGGGACGCCATCGACAAGGTCCGCGCACAGCACCCTGACACGATAAAGCCCGCACAACAGACTGTCGATTGCCCGAGGTGCGGAACCAGACAGGTAATCACGGACCTACCGGGCAAGCGCACGTGCTTGAAGTGCGGCTTCGAGTTCAGAAGGTCGCCCTAGGCTACTTCCTCGTCATTACCTTCAGGATTCCTGGCTTCGAGTCCCTCCACGCCACATAGCTCGTCCTACATCGAGAGCACACGAACCTCTGCACCTTCATCGGCTTCGAAGTCTTCGCTCCGCCCACCCACTCCCTCGCCGGCTTCGCGTTCTCCTTTCCGCACTTCGGACACGGGGCCAACTTAGGTCTAACTTCTCTTTCCAAAGTACTTCTTCATAGGTTCCCAGTAGAACTCGACCCAGCCATCGGCATAGCTCTCGGCCTGCTCGGAGGGGGCCTTCGAGTGCACCATGGTCAACTCCGTTCTCCTGCCCTTGAGCTTCAGCGTCAGCGTGACCAAAGACTGCGGATATCCCGCCGGCCATTCAGTCGTCTTCCATTCATGGACGATCTTCCTGCCCTCCTTCAGCTCTACGAACCGCCCTTCGATGTACCCGCCCCAGGCCGTGAACTTTCCTCCCACCTTGGGCGACCCCGTAGCGGCCGACCCTGTGAAGGCGGTGTGTTTCTTCGGGTCCACGTAGGCCTCGTAGACTTCCTCCGGGGTAGCGTCAATCAGGACCTTCTGTCTTATCGTCTCAAACTTCAAGTGGCATTCGCCCGGCCCAAGAATCCCAATACCTTCGAATTGAACTCCGTGGGGTTCTCCATATGGGGGAAGTGCCTCGCTCCGGAGACTTCCTCGCCCTGGGCCTTCGGTATCGCCTTCCTCAGCAGCTCGCCGATCCTCCTCAGCCACAGGGCGCTCTCCTTGCCGTTTACTATGAGGGTCGGGCACGAGATCTTCGCGGCTTCGACGGCCGTGAACCTCGGGAAGACCGTGCCGAGCTCTGCGATGGTCCTCGCATTGTCCAGCATCATCTTCCTCGCCTCCTCCGGGAGGGCAGAGTAGGCGCCCTTCCTGTCCTGCACCCCGTCCACGTTGAGCTCGACCGCCTTCGCCATGTCCCCCTTGGCGAGCGCCTTCAGAGACGGAGCCAGGCTCCCGCTCTGGAACCTCCTCCCGGACAGGGCCACGGCCGGGCTCTTCAACAGGAGCCCGAAGACCTGTGCCCTGCTCGTCTGGTCAGCAACCAGCAGCGTCGAAACAGCAGGCTCGACCAAGACCAGCGACCTCACCAGGTCGGGGTGGTCGGCAGCAAGGAAAGCGCAGACGAACCCCCCATACGAGTGCCCCACCACGTCGACGGGTCCCCCGCCCACCCTCTCGATGAAACCTTTCAGGTCCGCGGCGTTGTTCCCGACCGTAGAATCCCTGGCGTCGCCCTGCCTTGCATTGGGCGCCGCGTACCTCCTGCTGACCGCCACCATCCTCCTCCCCACTGAGAACGCCTCCCTCTGCGCCGCCCAAGCTCGGTAGTCTGTGGGTATCCCATGGAGGAAGACAACTGCCCTCCCGCTCCCCCTCTCCTCATAGTACAGGCTGACGCCCGCCACATCCACCGACGGCACAGGCGGACCGAACTCCCGAACGACTATATCCTTTTGCTCAGCTCTGCTTCTTCCACGCCTGCGCCCTCCTGCAGAAGTCGTCCGCCTCCTCCACTGCGTTTTGGCAGCGCTTGTAGTGGTTGACGACCTCCCTCAGCATCTCCTCGATGGGCGTCGGCGCGCCCGGGCACTGGGCATCGAGCTGGGCCCTCACCTCCATCAGAGGCTGCCAGACGTCGGCCGGCACTGAGACCGGCACTCCCTGCTTGCTTGTTGCCATGGCCACTGGGAACGTCGGGACGATATTTCTGGGTTGGGAGACCTCACCGGCAACAGCGTTTATCAACAATGACGGCCTCTTCTCCAAGCATGGACCTCGCTGAACTGAGAATCGGCTGCAGCGGCTGGTCCTACAAGGACTGGCAGGGCTCCTTCTACCCGAAGGGCCTCCTGCCCAAGGACTACCTTTCACACTATTCCAAGGTCTTCAACTGCGTCGAGATCGACTCGAGCTTCTACCGTATCCCCAGCCCGTTCATGGTCAACCAGTGGAAGAACAACACCCCTCCAGGCTTCCTCTTTTCGCCAAAACTCCCCAAGAAGATCACCCATGAAAGCAAGCTCAAGGACTTCGGCACCTCCCTCGTCTATTTCTACAGCGTAGTCAGCAAGCTCAAGGAGAAACTCGGCCCGATCGCGATACAGCTCCCTCCCTCCATCAAGCTGAGCTCCCACCTCGAAGTGATGAGGGACTTCCTCGCCCAGCTCAGCCCCGAGTTCAGGCACACCATAGAGTTCAGGCACGCGTCCTGGTTTACGCCTGAGGTCTACTCCATGCTCAAGAAGGACAACATCGCCATGGTCTGGTCGCTCAACCAGTACCTCGAGACCCCGCCCGAGGTCACCGCCGATTTCGTCTACGTGAGGATGGTCGGCGACAGGGAGCTCACCGAGTTCACCGGCATACAGAAGGACCGCACCGAGGACCTGAAGCGCTGGGCCTCCATCGTCAAGGAGAAGTCGGGCAAGTTCGAATCCGGCTACATTTTCTTCAACAACCACTTCGCCGGCTTCAGCCCGGAGTCTGCCAACGAATTCCGCAGGCTCCTCGGCCTAATTGAGCTCGAGTGGAACCCGCGAGGCGCCGAGCAGCAGACTCTCTTCGGGTCATAGCTGAGCCATGCAAAAGCCGCCCAAGGCCGTCCTGCACGTCGACCTCGACGCCTTCTACGTCTCAGCCGAAGTCCGCGAAGACCCGGAGCTGAAGGGCCTCCCTGTCGTAGTCGGCGCCGACCCCGAGGGCGGCAAAGGCAGGGGGGTCGTCGTGGCCTGCTCCTACGAAGCAAGGAAGCTCGGCCTCAGGTCGGGGATGCCCATCTCGCAGGCCTACAGGCTCTGCCCCCAGGCGAAGTACCTGCGCCCAGACTGGGGCCTCTACGAGCGCGTCTCGGAGGAGGTGATGCTGACTCTCAAGGGCCTCGCAGACAAATTCGAGCAGTCGAGTATCGACGAGGCTTTCCTCGACGTTTCCAGCCGGGCCTCGGACGGTGAGTCCGCCCGGCGCCTCGCCCTCGAAGTCAAGAAGGCTATCAGGGAGAAGCACGGACTCTCCTGCTCGATCGGAGTCGCCCCCAACAAGTCCTCAGCGAAGATCGCCTCCGACAGGAACAAGCCCGACGGCCTCACGGTCGTCCCCTTCGGAAACATCAGAGGCTTCCTCGGCCCCCTTCCCGTCGGCGTCGTCCCCGGCATCGGCTCGAAGACGCAGGAGTTCCTGAAGGAGAAGGGGATCCTCACCATCGGCCAGCTCCAGCAGGTCGATGGCAGGCAGCTCCTGGCCTGGTTCGGAAAGAACGGCGTCTGGCTCTGGGGCGTCGTCCAAGGCGAAGAGAACACAGAGGTAAGGCAGCAGGAGATGCCGAAGTCCCTCAGCGTCGAGCGGACCTTCAAGGAGGACGTCGATGACTTTGGGAAGGTCAGGGCAGCCGCAGCCGAGGCCTCCTCGGAGCTCATGCGGAGGGTGAAATCGTCGGGGCTCTCCTACAGGGTAGGAGGCGTCAAGATCAGGTTCCGCGGCTTCGAGACCCACACCAGGGAGAAGACCATGGTCAGCCAAACCCAGAGCGAGCAGGCCCTCCAGGAAGTAGTCGACGGGCTCCTCGACGAGTTCGAGGCCCGAGGCAAGCCCGTGAGGCTGATAGGCGTGAGGGTCTCCAGGCTTCAGCGGGGCTCCGAGGGCCCGTCCAAGCTCGACGACTGGGCCAAGGCCTGAACGCCCCCAGCGGATTCCTCCGGGAGCCTCGAGTCCTTGAACATGAACCAGAATGCCGAGATCGCGATGACGTAGAGCACCGTGGCGGCATAAACCATGGGTCGGCTGAACGGTTAATTGCTCGGCCGCCCTCGCGGCTTCACTTGGAGTCGCGCCCTGTCTCCATAGGGGTCGACGTCGGAGGGACGTTCACAGACGTGGTCTCCTTCGACGCCCGCACGGGCCTCATTTCCGTCTTGAAGCTCCTCACCTCCAAGGACCCTTCCACAGCGATTGCCAGCGGGGTCAAGAAGGTTCACCGTGACCCGAAGGAAGTCTCCCTGCTCGTCCATGCCACGACCCTCGCGACCAACGCACTACTGACCAGGACCGGCCTTGGGAGGGCCGCTCTCGTGACCAACGAAGGGTTCCGCGACATCCTCGAAATCGCGAGGCAGAGGCGGCCCGAGCTCTACAACCTCGACACCCGGCGCCCGGAGCCGCTCATCCCCAGAAGCGACAGGTTCACGGTCGGCTGCAGGATCGGGTCCGACGGGCGCGAGCTCGAGCCCCTCGACCCCCAGGAGTCGCGCTCGGTCTGTCGGCGGATAGCCGCGGGTGGCTACGAATCGGTCGCGGTGAGCTTCCTCAATTCATACCTGAACCCAACTCACGAACGGAAGATGGCGAAGGCCCTCCGCAGTGCCGGTTTCGAGGGCAATCTCTGCATTTCGAGCGAAATCGACAACGAATACCGAGAATACGAAAGGACGAGCACCACCGCGGTGAACGCCGTCCTTGCACCCATGATGGCAGTCTACGTCAGGGACCTTGTCGCGGGCCTCCGCCGAGCCCGCCTGACGGCCCCAGTCTACCTGATGAACTCCGACGGAGGAGCGGCCACTCCCTCCTTCGCCTCCTCTAGGCCTGTCTTCGGAATCGAGTCGGGCCCCGCTGCCGGGGTCGTCGCCTCCTCCCGGCTTGCCAGGCAGCTCTCCGCGGACAGGGTTCTCACCTTCGACATGGGCGGGACGACCGCGAAGGCGGGAGCAGTCATCGACGGCCAGCCGGACGTCACCCGAGAGTTTGAAGCAGCTGGGAGGACGCACAGCGGAAGGTCGATCCGCGGTAGCGGTTACGCAGTGAGAGGCTCGTTCATCGACCTTGCCGAAGTGAGCGCCGGGGGCGGGACCGTCGCCTGGGCAGACGAATCGGGCGACCTCAACGTGGGCCCAAGGAGCGCAGGTTCGGAGCCAGGCCCGGCATGCTACGCAAGGGGAGGGACGGAGCCAACGGTCACCGACGCGAACGTCTACTTGGGAAGGCTTAGCCCAGAGTCGCTCCTCGGCGGGGCGATGCGAATCCGCCGAGACCTCGCCACTCGGTCTCTTGCTGCCCTTTCCCGAAAACTCGGGACCAGCCTCCACGCAACCTCCACGGGCATCCTCAGGATCGTGAACCACGGTATGGCCAGGGCCATCTCCATCGTCAGCGTCGAGCGGGGCCGCGACCCGAGGGACTACGTCCTCTTCGCCTTCGGCGGCGCCGGCCCTGCTCACGCCTGCGACCTGGCAGAAGACCTCGGGGTCAGGACAGTGGTCGTCCCCTCCCACGCGGGCCTCTTCTCGGCATTCGGACTACTGGCCGGCGACCTCACCAGAACCTTCACCGCCCCGGTCATGAAGTCCGGGGCGCCGCTCAGCCCCCTGTTCCGGGAACTCGAAGAATCGGCCAGCAAGGAGATGGCTCGGGAAGGATTCCAGTCCTACACGTCCGCCAGGTACTTCGAAGCCAGGTACGAGGGCCAGTCCCATGAACTCCTCCTCCCGTTCAACGGCGACTCGTCGTTGGGGAGGACCTTCGATGCGCGCCACAGGGCCCTCTACGACTACTCGACCCGCGACAGGGTCGAGGTGGTCAACATCCAGGTCAGGACGAAGGCGGATCTCCACGGACCCCGGACCCTCAGGTCCAGCTTCGAAGCCAAGGCTCGGGCAACCAGGCGCAGGGCCTGGATAGGGGGCAGGTCGTACTTGGTCGAAGCCTTCGCCAGGGAGGCCATGCGCAGAGGGGAGCGCGGCTCGGGGCCCTGCATCATCGAGGAATACGACTCCACGCTTGTAGTGAACCCTGGATGGAAGTGGCGCGTCGAAGAATACGGCACGAGGTTCACCAGATGAAACCCGACCCAGTCACCCTGAAGCTGATTAGCACCTCTCTCCTCTACGCCAGCGAGGAGATGGGCCTCGCCCTGCGGAACGCGGCTTACTCCCCCAACATCAAGGAGCGCATGGACCACTCCGCGGCGATCTTCGATTCCAATAGAAGGCTCCTCGCCCAGGCCGAGCACATCCCCGTCCACCTCGGCTCCCTCCCCTGGGGCCTGCAGAACTTGACAAGGACCTGCGAGCGCCTCGGGATGGACTTTGAGGAAGGGTCGATGGTCGTGGCCAACGACCCCTACGTGACCGGCACGCACCTCAACGACGTCACGGTGGCCGCGCCGATACACCACCGGGGCTCTCTCGTCGCCTTCGCGGTCAACAAGGCGCACCACTCCGACGTGGGCGGCAAGGTCCCGGGTAGCATCTCTCCTGACGCCCGGACCCTCTCCGAAGAAGGGTTCGTCCTCGACCCATCTTACCTCAGAAGGAAAGGCCGCTTCGTCGGGGCGGCCGTTGGAAGGTTCACGGCCCACTCGAGAACCCCGACAGAGAGAAAGGGGGACCTCCGGGCTCAGGCTGCAGCGAACGCCACCGGGGCGAGGCGCGTCCTCGACCTCCTTGCGAAGTACGGCCGCGAATCCTTCGACCTCGCTTCCGAAAGGGCCTTCTCGAACTCCGAGTCGCTGATGAGGCGGCGGCTCTCAGGCCTCCGATCTGGCTCTTACGAGGCGACAGACTACATCGAGGCGCCCGACGGGTCCGACCTCGCCCTCAAGGTGAAAGTCACTGTTTCCAGAACGGGGGTCGACGTTGACTACTCGGGCACCCACGAACAGGTCGACTATCCCCTCAACGCAGTCTTCGGCGTCACGATCTCCGGGGCCTACTTCGTTCTCCGCTGCCTCACCGGGGACGACGTCCCGGCCAACCACGGCGCCTTCGCCCCCATCAGGGTCAGAGCTCCAAGGGGTTCGCTCCTCAACCCCACCTACCCCCACCCGGTGGGAGGCGGGAACGTGGAGACGAGCCAGCGCAACGCTGACGTGGTCTTCCGCGCCCTCCTGAAGGCCTCTCCTGACCGCGTCCCCGCCGCCTCGGGAGGTTCGATGAACAACGTGATGGTCGGGGGCTCGGCTCGCGGGTCGCCCTGGGCCTTCTACGAGACCATCGGAGTCGGCCTTGGGGGCAGGAACTCCACGGATGGAATCGACGGAATCCAGTGCAACATGACGAACACCATGAACACGCCCATCGAGGAGCTGGAACGCTCCTTCCCAATCCTGATGACGAGGTACGAGTTCAGGCCCGACAGTTCGGGGGCGGGCCAGCACAGAGGCGGCTGCGGCCTGGTGCGCTCCTACAGGGTGCTTTCGGACCGCACGACGTTCACAGTCCTGGCAGACAGAGAGAAGCACTTCCCATGGGGCGTGGCAGGAGGGAAGCCCGGGAAGGGTACTGAAGTCATGTTGAGGAGGGCTGGAGTCTTGCGGAGAGTCCGAACAAAGTGCACCATGACCCTAATGGCGGGCGACGAGGTAGAGATCAGGACAGCTGGCGGCGGGGGCTACGGAAGCCCACGGTCGCGAAGGCGGCCTGACGTCATCAGGGACGTCAGGAACGGACTGGTCAGCAGCGAACGCGCCCTTCTCGACTACGGAGTCCGGGCATCGAACGAGGAGCGTTGACTTGAAGCCAGTCCTCGGCATCTCGCTAGAACTCCTCGCCTTGGCTTGCGCGCTCGCACTGAGCCTCGTCGTCCCTCTAGGCGCGGTTCGCTACCTGTACATCATCGCGGCCCAATTCCTAGCCACCTACCTGATACACTGCCCGGCCCACTACGTCGTAGGGCGTGCGCTGGGGATTCGCTTCCGCTCGATTCGCCTAGGCCGCACCACGCTCGTGAAGGCCCTGCCGGACAGGTTCAAGTCCCTCGGCCGTCTCTTCCCCATCCTCACCCTCTCCACTGAGCGGAGCTCATTGGCCCGTGCATCGAGGCTCCGAGCTGGAGCAATGTTCTCTTCCGGGACCGTAGCTTCTTCCGGCTCGGCCGTAGTCATAGCCGCGGCAGTCTCGCCATACGGCGACGTCGTCGCAACCCTCCTCGCCTCCGCCTTCGCAGCCGGGTACCTTACCTTCGACATCGTCTTCTCTCCCAGATTGGGCGATCTGATGAGGGCCCGGACCTTCAGCCCGGATTTGGTTTCTGGTTGAACCTCTCCGGCCCCAGCCACGACACGTCGAACTCGTTCTTCTTGCCGGTGACCATATCAGAGACGATCTCCCCGATCACGCTGGCGAACTTGAATCCGTGGCCTGAGCAGGCGCTCACCACCAGCACCCGCCCCTCCTTTGGATGGGGTCCAATCGCGAAGTTAAAATCTGGCGTGTTGGAATAGAGACAGGTCGTCGACGCGATGGGTTCCCTGCCCAACTTCTTCAGCCTCCTCGCCACGAAGGCCTCGACCGGGGCTGTATCCTCACTCGCCACTTCCCTGTTCACCCTGTCAGGCTCGACAATGTCGCCTTCATGCGTCCGCGCGACCTTCACTCCGTGCCCGACTTCGGGCAGTCCATAGAAGAATCTTCCAGGCTCCTCCTCCATTATGAAGACAGGCATCCTATCAGGCCCGAAGGCGCCGTCTCCCAGCGACGAAAACCACAGGGGCACCTGCCTCTCGCACTTCAGCGGCAGGACCCCGGGGAAGAGCTGCCCGGTCCAGGGCCCGGCGCAGGAGACGACCCTGTCCGCGAGGAACCTCTCCCCTCCTGCTTCCACCTCGACCCCCTCCGGACCTGCCTTCCATCCCGTCACCTGCGCCGACTGCACGAAATCGCATCCCGCCTCCCTTGCCAGCCCCACGAAGGCCCGCACCGACTCCTCCGCGAACAGCATCCCCGCACTCTCCTCGTGGACCGCCACGAACTCCTCCGAAAGCGTAAACGCCTCGAACCTTTCTTCCGCTTCGCGCGCAGAGAGGACATGATGCTCGAGCCCGTGGGCCCTGGCTGTCCTGAGCACCCCTCCCACGAGTTCGCCTTCCTCCCGCCCCATCATCAGACCCCCGGTCATCCTGAGGAGTTGCGCGCCTGATTTCCTCTCGACCTCTCTCCAAGCTTCGAAGGCCCGCCTGAGCATGGGGACATAGCGTTCATCTTCGTAGTAGGCCAGTCTGATTATCCGGGTCCTCCCGTGCGAAGAACCCAGCTCGTGGTTGACCCTGAAGCGCTCGACGTTCACGACCCTCAGCCCCCGCGAAGCGAGGTTGTAGCTCACCGAGGAGCCCATCACTCCACATCCAATGACCAGGGCGTCGCAGCGGCGCACGGACAGGCGCGCCTCCTGCAAGATAAGAAGACTTTCCGTCTGCGGGCCTAGGTACCTTGGGACCGCCCTGCTGCCCCCAAGCTCCGCTCAAGCCACGGAAGGGCCTCGGTTACGAAGGAGGGTCCGTGATGGGCGAGAAAGTCAAGTGGGCCAGGCGTCACGAAGGTTCTGCCCTCTCTCACGGCCCTGAGGCCCTCCCACTTCCTCGCCCTGACGAGCTCTCGCAGGTCTTCGCTGCCAAACTTCGTGTACATCTTCGGCTCGTAGATTATCACGTCCGGATCCCATACGCCCACGGATTCCAGATTCGGCTTCAGCCACTCCACCCTCTCGTTTTCGTAAAGGCTCGAGCAGCCCACCAGCCGTATCGCGTCTGTAATGTAGCTGTGGGCCCCGAAGGTGACCGGACCGCCGAGGTCGATCTCCACATAGGCTGTTGCCTTCTTCACTTTTGAGACCCTGGCGACCAGGCCGAGGAGCGCGCTGCCGAGCTCCCTGGCTGCCTCCTGTGCGCCAGCGACGAGCCCCACCTTGACCACGAAGTCGACGATCCCAGCGACCGTCAACGGCAGTTCAAGGGGATACACCGGGTACTTCTTAGACAACTCGACTGCGAACTCGCGCTGGTATCCTGTAACGGTCAAGACCAGGTCGGGCGCCAAATCGTCTAGGACTTCCCTCCTGACAGTGTTGTAGCTTCCCACCCGCCTCTTGGTCTTAGCCTCGGGAGGCCTCGCGCAGAAGGCACTCACCCCAACCACATCATCTCCAAGGCCCAGCATGAACAGGGTCTCGGTGGCGGCGGGGCTGAAGCTGACGATCCTCTTCGGCCTGTCAGGAAGCTTCACCTCCAGTCCGAGGACCTCACTGAACAGGCTTACCAACGCCTTACTCCCAGTCTTGCTTACTCGATATGCTTTCTGTTCGAAGACACCTGTAGAATAACTAACGTTAAATATTCTCCACCTGAACCTCAAATCCTGCCTTGGTTGAGAATCGGAAACTGATTACAGCGACCCTGCTGGGCGTCGCCATAGCAGCCGTGAAAGCGCCCTTCACATTCCCGGTGACCGACTACCTAATCATCATCGAAGTGCCGATTCTGGCCCTGAGTTTTCTCATCCTTGGGAGGGGAGGCGCCACCCTCACCGGGGTTGTGAACGGCACCCTCCAATCCGCGGTCAAGGTCAGCTTCTTCCCGTTCGACCTCATCTTCGCGGCCTCCTTCGGCATCCTCGTCGACGTCTTCGGGACCGTTCTGAAGGTCAGGGCCGGCGAAATCGTCAGCGCGAAGCGCCTCATGGCTGCCATGGGCCTCGCAAGCACTGTGCTGGGCGTCGGCATCACGTACCTCTTCCTCGCTTTGAACCTCAACCCCGGCGTCGACCTCTCAGCCTACTCATACACAAAGCTCCTCTCCTACGTCTACGCCCCCATTGTAGTCTGGGGGATTCTGAGCGGGGTCCTCGGCGGGTTCGCCTCCGCGAGAATCTGGGAGAAGAACCTGAAGGCCAGGTTCAAGTCGGTGCAGCCCCCGGTCTCCTAGTCTTTCCCAGCTTCCCGAATTTCCCGTTGCCCCTTTCCGGAGAACTTCGAAAGCAGTACGTATAGGGCGACCCCAAGGGCTGCGAATGCGACGCCGGCCACGGTATTCGCCACCGTATTCGTAGCCAATCCGCCGAGCAGCATGAAGGCCCCGATCGCCATGATCAGGATCGCGGCAGTCCTTGACACTGAGTTGACCCTCACAGACACGACCCTGACCCTGGGAAGCCTGGAAATAAACGGTCCACCAGCCTGAGGAACCGTTAATTGGGCCAGCCCCCTTCTGAGCCTCGTGGCCCCCGACACTAATGGAATCTCCTGTTGCTTCGACGAAGAGAGCGGACGGATGCTCGAAGACTACCGCAAGAAGGGCCTCGGCGTCACGTCAAGGGTCCTCATTTCCACTTTGAAGGCAAAGGGGCTCCCAGGAGCTACGACCCTCGAGCTAGGGTGCGGCGTCGGTGCCCTTACCCTCGAGTTCCTAAAGGAAGGCGCAGCCTCGGCGACTGGAGTGGACCTCTCACCCAGCATGATCAAGATGGCAAAGGCACTCGCGGCCGAGGCCGGCTACGCTTCGTCCTCTACGTTTGAGTTGGGCGACTGGGCGATGATGCCGCTGAAGAATGTGGACATCGTGGTCCTCGACACCGTGCTCTGCTGCTACCCCGACCTCGACGCGCTCCTGGAGAATTCGAGCGGTGCGGCAACAAAGTACTACGGGATTGCGATACCAGACGACCGGCGCGCACTTACGAAATTCCTGAAGCCCTTCCTCCCCCTCCAGAAGATCTTCGTCCGCAGAGGGTCCTTCCGCTTCTTCATCCACCCGACGAGCAAGATCCTCGGCAGGCTGAAAGCGAAGGGCTTCACCCTCCTCTCCGACTCCAAAGCGGGACGAATCTGGTCAGTCTTTGTATTCGCAACGCCCGAGGCCCAGAATCACTGAAGGATGTCCTGCCGTCACTTGCGTCTCGCTTCATCCTTGAGCAGTCTGAACAGCCTGAACTTGTCCGCCTCGCCTGGAGAAAGCGCGTAACCACAGATCCTGCAACTGACCCCTTCGCCCGACTCCCTGAGCTCAAACCTCTTGCAGTTCGGGCATCTCATGTCGTCTCCCTGGACTTTCACAGCCCTCGCCCGCGCCCGGCGTTGAAAAGCGTTGCAAGCCGCGTCGCGAGGGCCCAGCCATCGGCTGACATTTTCGGGCGAAGAGCCTTGCGTCAAAATATTTTGCTCAAACTGGCATCAGGATTAGAGCCCGAGGGATATACCACTGGCAGGGCAAACCATGGTCCATCATGGGTTTTGCTAACAAGTGGGAAGCTGAGGACAGGGGCCCGGGCCTTATCGAACGGATCCGGGAAAGCGTCAAGGCTCCCACCCCGCTCAAACCCCAGATCGACCAGGCCAACAGGCAGATCCGCGTCCTTATCTCTCAACTCGACGGAACAGTCAACAGAATCAAGCAGCGCGACGCCACCATCTTCAGGGGCGTCGTCACCTCGCTCGCGAAGCACGACAGCCAGCACGCCGCCGTCTACGCCAACGAGCTCACCGAGGTAAGGAAGATTGGCAAGGTCGTCACTCAGGCCCAACTCGCTCTCGAACAGATTTCGCTCAGACTGGGAACGATCACTGACCTTGGCGAGATCGCAGCCACGCTGGCCCCTGCTGTCTCTGTAATCAGGAGCATGAAAGAGAGTCTCAGGACCGCCCTCCCAGAGGCCGACAAGGAGATTGGTGAAATCTCGGGTCTTCTGAGCAGCGTTCTCATCGATGCGGGGACCACAGGAGGCCTCTTCCTCAACTTCGGCGCCGCCAACGAAGACGCGCAGAAGGTCCTCGAGGAAGCGGCCGCGGTCGCCGAACAGCGGATGAAGGACAGCTTCCCCGAAATTCCGGCGGGGGTCATCGCCGAGGCAAACCCCGAAGACCTTGCTGCCTAGTCCCCAAACCACATCTGTCCCAGGCTCTCCCTGCGCAGCCAAGGGGTGGACTTGAACCCGCCTTTTTGAACGCTGGACGCCCATGATTCCCTTATTATCGGGCCGCCTCTTCGTTTTCTGAAATGATGATTGGCGTGCGCAGGAAGTTCAGCTCCTTGGAGGAAGCTCCCGTTCTGCCTCAACCTCCTCCCAAGTCGCGCATTATTCTGGCCGTCTTCCTAATTGCAATTCTTCTCCTGGCGGCCGTAATCCTCCTCTACCCCGACCCCGCTGCGGCCATCAAAAGAGACCAGGAGGCAGCCTCCCAGGTCGCGTCTTCGATCTCCGCACTACTGGGCCTGAACCCTTCCCCTCCGTTGAACTACACGCTCTACTCCCCCCTGATTCTGAACGGTTCCGCAACGATCTCGTACCCTCCCAACTACGGCGTCCTGGCACAGTACGCCCTTTCCCTCGTCAACCAGGACCGGGCGGACTTCGGCCTGGATCCCGTCTCGCTCAGCCTCAACCAGGCGGGCCAGCAACACGCGGTCTCGATGCTCCGTTACGGCTACTTCAGCCACTTCGACACCCAGGGGTTCGCCCCCTACATGCGTTACTCCCTCCTCGGCGGAGACGGCGCGGTCGCCGAGAACGTCGCCTTCGATTACCACTCCCCTTCGATATTCACGACAACGAGCGCGGTGGAGCTGGCGATAAAGACCCTCGAGCACTCCATGATGTACGACGACAAGGCTTGCTGCAACGACGGCCACAGGGTCAACATACTGACCGCACTCCACAACAAGGTCTCCATCGGCATCGCCTACAACGGAACCAGCGTCTACTTCGTGGAGGACTTCGAGAACGACTACATCAACCTCACCTACTCAG
Organism: Nitrososphaerota archaeon; assembly: GCA_016200025.1. Lineage (GTDB taxonomy): Archaea > Thermoproteota > Nitrososphaeria > Nitrososphaerales > Gagatemarchaeaceae > UBA183. The sequence goes on along the minus strand of JACQFO010000114.1, from coordinate 1,063 downwards.
TCTCCAGCTCCTACGAGTTCTCGCTTTCAGGGACACCGTCGAAGTCCGGGATATCCGCGAAGGCCGCCTACGTCACCTACGACTTCACTCCCGGCGCCGAGACTCCCGCGCAACTGAACGCAGGCCCGCACGAATACGGCCCAGGCAACCTAACCGGAGGGGTGCTGCCTCCGTGTTCCTTCGTGTGCCCCACCTTCCAGAGCGGCATCACCGTCTACGCCAAAGTGTGGACCTTCACCGCCACTCACGTTTCGGTCGCCTTTTCCCTCCACGATTTCATCCAGCACTACGGCGCCGGTGTCTACACTGTCTATCTCATCACTGGTTCTGACACGGGGTCGGCTATCACTTCCATCTCCATCTTCGTAAACTGAGCCAAAGTCGCTAAGAATCGATCTCGGTGCGGATGGCCTTTGCTGCCTTCTCCATCTCTTCCACGGAGAAGCGCCTCCTGTCCGCGGACTTGCCTCTGTCCTCCATCCGGACTGGGATGACGTGGACATGCACGTGCGCGACGACCTGGTTGGCTGCCTCCCCGTTGTTCTGGACGAACCTGAACCCGTCCGCCCCCATGGCCGCCACCACGGCCTTCGAGACCTTGGAGGCCACCTGAAAGAGCTCTGCTATCTCCGGCTCGCCCATGTCCCAGATGGTCTCCCCGTGGGCCTTCGGGCATACCAATGTGTGCCCCAGCGAAAAGGGAAACGCGTCAAGGAACGCGATGTACCGCTCGTCCTCATAGACAATCCTCGAGGGCTCCTTCCTAGAGACTATCATGCAGAAGACGCACTGCTCTGGCCCGGCGCTGGGGGAACTGAAGACGATCTTCCTCATGCCTCTCTCGCTTGCATCCATCCCACCCAATCCCCACTAAACCTTTGCCTCGCGGCCGAACTTTATACCTCCCGCCTTCCCCTTGGAAGCGTGATCTGCGACAGATGTCATGCGGGGCAGATGTTGGAGTACGAGCGCACCGTTGGCCAAGGAGGGAAGGCAACGACCATCCACGGCACGAAGTGTGAGAGGTGCGGCTTCACCAGCCTCGACAACGACGATGATATCT
>JACQFO010000109.1 GCA_016200025.1 Nitrososphaerota archaeon | reverse complement strand
CCACCAGGTAGTTGGCCCCATACCTGAGGCCCTTCGGCAAGGCCACCTCCAGCAGAGGCAGGTTAAACACAGACAAACCTGGCGAGCTCGGGGCGCGGGAGGCTTTTATCCGATTCCCTCAGGCGAGTCGCAGACCGAAAGGCGCGTAGAGGAATTCTGATGTCTCTTCGGTGGAAGATGAGCCTTGATGTCGCCTAGTCGAAGTCGCCGCCGCCGTCGCCACCCATTCCGCCTCCGCCAGGCGGGCCCGACGGGGCCTTCGACTTGCCCGCGGCTATCACGTCGTCGATGCGCAGGATCATCGAGGCGGCCTCGGTCGCCGACCTGATTACCTGGACCTTCACTGCCAGGGGCTCGAAGATCTGGCGCTGGTACATGTCCTTGACCTTGCCCTCTACGGCTTCGATTCCGAACCACTTGCCGTTCTCTGTCGCGTGCTTCGCCCTGAAGTCGACCTGGGCGTCGATGGGGTCCATCCCCGCGTTGAGCGCAAGCGCAATCGGTATGGACTCCAGCGCCTCCGCGAACTTCTGAGCTGCGAGCTGCTCCCTTCCAGAGAGCTTCTCGGCCCACTTTAGGACCTGGTATGCAGCCTCGGCCTCCGCGGCCCCGCCCCCGGCGACTATGGCCGGCCTCTCGATGACGTCCTTCGTGACCATGAGCGCGTCATGGAGCGACCTCTCGCCTTCGTCAACGATGCGCTGGGTCCCTCCTCTCAGAAGTATCGTAACTGCCTTTGGGTTCTTGCATCCCTCGATGAAGACCCAACGGTCCTCCTCTATCTTCCTCTCCTCGACCAGGGCCGCGTAGCCAAGGTCCGCAGGAGACAGGTCCGCGAAGTTGTTGACTATCCTTGCCCCGGTGGCCTTCGCGAGCTTCGTCATGTCGCTCTCCTTCGCCCTCCTGACCGCCAGCATGCCTGCCTTTGCGAGGTAGTGCTGGGCGATGTCGTCCATGCCCTTCTGGCAGACCACCACCGTGCCGCCGACCTCGGCCACTTTGTCGACCATGGTCTTTAGCATCTTGGTCTCCTCGTCGAGGAACTTCTTCATCATCGACGGGTCGTTGATGTTGAGCTTTGCGTCGAACTCGGTCTTCTCGATCTCGAAGGGCGCACTGATCAGTGCGATCTTCGCCTTCTCAGCTCGCTTGGGCATCCCCGAGTGGACGACTTCCTTGTCCAGCACGATCCCCTGGATCAGCTTGGTGTCTTTCATCGAGCCTCCGGGCTTCTTCTCGACCTTCACGTTGTCAATGTCAACCTTGTACCCATTCTCGGTCTTCTCGGCCACCGCCAGGGTCGCGTCGACGACGAGCTCGCCAAGCTCCTCTGCCTCTCTTGAGACCAGCTTCGTCTGCATGCTCGTCCTCGCAACCTTCACCAGCCACTCCCTGTTGTTTGGAGCGACCTTCTCTGCCACGTCCTCCAAGGCCTCTATCGCCTTCTTGGCAGCCTTCGAGTATCCGTCAACTATCACTGTCGGGTGCACGTCTTTGTCGAGCAGCTCCTCGGCCTTCTCCAGGAGTGCGCCGGCAAGGACGACCGCGGAGGTCGTGCCGTCTCCGACCTCGTTGTCGGTGGTCTTCGAAACCTCAACCAGCATCTTTGCTGCCGGGTGCTGGACGTCGATTTCCTTCAGCATGGTCGCACCATCGTTCGTTATGGTGACGTCGCCCAGCGAGTCCACCAGCATCTTGTCCATCCCTCTCGGGCCTAAGGACGTCCTTACAATCTCAGCAATCAGCTTCGCGGCTGCGATGTTGTTCTTCTGCGCTTCCCTGCCCCTGTTCTGGCTTGCTCCTTCCCTGAGGATCAGTACGGGCTGGCCGGTTGAAGTCATGGCTGGAATCGCTGTTGTGGACACTATCTCACTTGTAGGTATACAACCCGACGTTGTGTATATAAATTTTCACGGCTCGGAGGCCACGGCCACGTGACAGCCTGATGTGAGAGCTCCCGGCGCTATCTGGTCCGTTTCCATCTGACCGAGCTCTCTTCGATGGCCTCCGCCAGCTCGAAGTCCCGCCTGGTGACGCCACCCTCCGAGTGGGTCTGCACTGCCAATGTTATCGTAGTGTACCGCACGTGGATGTCCGGATGGTGGTCCATCCTCTCTGCGACCCCGGCGATGCGGACGATGAAATCGACGCCTTCCATGAAGGTGTTGAACGAGTAGACCTTGGTGATGAAGCTGCCTTCTTGCTTCCAGCCTGGGACGGCCTTCAGTCGCAAAGTTATCTCCGCGGGTTCGAGAATCCTTGGCAAGGGGCCCTATCCCAGGGGAGTTGGTATTTAGTTTAGCGAACCACCAACGTCTTTTGACTCCCTCCATTAACGGGTCAGGCCGCGAGTCACACGACGAGCTTGCAGGGGTCGCAAGGGAAAAAGGTCCTGGCGTCGTCGGTCGAATCAGCATCGCGGCTTGCCCGGGACAAGTCCGCGGTCGGCAGGAACGTCACCGCTGCCACCGCACAACACCACGTAGACAGGCTCACGAAGCCAGGCTCGCTGTCCGGGAGCATGAAGAAGGCGGGCATAGCGCTCATAGCCACCCCCGACCCCTTCACGGGAGTACCCGGAGTCGCACTCCTCGCGTCTTCGTTCGTCATGAAGAAGAAAGAGCCGGCGACCCTCGGGAACCTCGCCATGGAAACGAGAAAGATCCTGCGCGAAATCCAATCATTGAGCCTTTAAGTATCCGAGGAAGCTTTCCGCATCACTCGATGGAGCTGAAGCCATCGAAGGGGCTGAAGGTGGTGGTCAATGCAGAACGCGAAGCCGTCTTCGGCGACGAGTCGGTTTCCGTCAAGAGGGTGGAGCTCAAGGACGGGAAGAAGGTGGGTGTGATGACCGGCCTCACCCTGGCCGGGTTCTGCGAAGTCGATATGCGGCCGATCGACGGGCAAACGCACTGGTACCCGGTCGAAGACCTCGTCGGAGAACACGGGGAAAAAATCATCGAAGAAGAAATTCCAATCGAGGAATCAGAAGAGGCAGGCCAGGAGCAGGAAGAGGAGCCGGCGTAGGTTGCCGAGGGGCGGGCTGCGGGAGCTCGTCTTCGTCGTCGACATCTCAGCATTCACAAAGAATGGCTTCGCAAGCTCGACGACCTTCCGCGACAAGCCGGTAGACATAGAGTTCGACGACGGAGACCTGGGAGTCTTCCTCCCAAGGACCATGGCCGAGGGCCTGGGGGTTCGGAAAGGGTCGCCCCTGGCCGTGGTCCTCGAGGACGGGTCGAAGAACTTGGTCAGGACCAAGGTCGCCTCCGTCGGCAAGGGGCTCAGAATCTCGGAGTCACGGGTCTACTATGCGGTAGGCAAGGCCGGCAGCGCGGTCGTCAGGATAAGGAAGCCCTAGCCAAGCATCGCGTCGCCGTCGGTCTCTGGCAGTTCGTACCACCTGGCCCTTTCGCCGACCCTCGCCCTCATCTTCCAGGAGAAGGACTTGGGCTCGGCCTCCATCATGGCGAGCAGCCTGCGAACGCGCGTGTTGACGAGGTCTCTATCTTCGGGGTGCATTAGTTCCGGTCGCGCGAGGAGGGCCTCGAGGCTCTTCCGAAACGTCGTGTAGATCCCCCAGTCTCTCGAGGAAAGCTTGGAGATCTCGTCTCCCCTTATGCCCTCCTCCGTCACATCGTAGTCCTTGAAAGCACAGATCAGGTCGAGGAACTCCTTGTCGCTCTTCTCGACCACCTGGAGCTTCGTCATCACCAGCTGGGTGATGGGGAGAGTGTAAGTGCCCGCGAGGAGGCTTTCCTTGAAGTTGAAACGGTGGGACATCACGAATTCGTCGAGGAAAAGGTCAACCCGCCTCCGGTTCGCAAGGTCGTAGTAGATCAGCCTCTGGCCCATGTTCAGCTTGTTGAATACCTCACGCGGCTTGTAACCAAGGGTTTCCATGATTTTCATGATCTCCCTGGAGTCCTGCCTCTTCCCCATCAGGTCGACGTCTTTGTTTTCTCGGAGATAGGGGCCCTGGTTCGCGCTGGGGCACAATTTCTTGAAAGCCAGACCCCCCAGGAGCCTCAGCCTTACCCCGCGGCTCTCGGCCAGGTCTATGACCTGCGTCGCGGCCTCCAGCGCGGCAGCAGGTATCACCACGACGATATCCATGGCCCGTTGGCGCAGCCCTCCTTTTGAACATAGTTCGTACAGCGGCGTAGCGCGTAAAGCTGCGCCGTTCAAAAGAACACGGAACCATCGGAAATCCACGAAGTCCAAAGCGCAGGAGGGCCGCATACGCTGGAAAGACATTAGGCCACTGAACAACACAATCCAACAAGACCCAGCCTTCAAACTATGGCTTACCGCCGTGGCATCCAAACATAGGAACGCAGGAATAGTCCCTAGTAAGACACGCGATGCAGGCACATTAGCGGTCAGGAGGTTCCTACAATTCCTCAACAAGCCGATAACAGACCATGCCCTAAGCGAACTAATCAGCGGAACGCGGCAACAACATAGAGACGACAGCTTCAACACTGACGACCAGCTCACAGCGTTCATTCAACTTGTGCCACTGTGCGCCCATCAAAGCTATGGGGCCTACCTGAAGGGGATCTTCAAAACCAACAGGTGCATACTCCAAGTCTCTATAATCACAACGCCAGCCCAGAGAACCCGAAAAATCAGCCCCGGGATCCTCAAAGGCGTCTACGAGGGCTTGCCCACAGAATACAAGAGTCTCATCGACCTCCAGACATACTCAGGGGAAAGAGTCGCAGCGCT
>JACQFO010000016.1 GCA_016200025.1 Nitrososphaerota archaeon | reverse complement strand
GGGAGTCTCCGATGACAAGAGGAAGCTCCTGGAGGACGCGAGGGCCATAAAGGAGGGGAAGCTGGAAGGACAGATCAAGACGCACGCGAGGGACATGATCATCCTGCCGACGATGGTAGGGCTCACGATTGGCGTCCACAACGGCAAGGAGTTCGTGGCGCTCGAGGTGAAGCCTGAGATGATAGGCAGGTACCTCGGCGAGTACGTGATCACGAACAAGAAGGTCGTCCATGGGACGCCGGGAATCGGCGCGAGTCGCTCGAGCCTCTATGTCCCGCTGAAGTAGCCTTGTTCGACTCCTGGTCGTTCGCTAGGATAGCAGCCTTCGCCATAGTCTACGCGGGCATCGAGTACAGGTACGTCAACAGGTCGGAGGCGGAGTGGACCAAGAAGATGGACGGGTTCCTTGAGAAGGCGGCCTTCTGGGTCGTGGCGCCGTACCATGCGTACCTCCTGCTTCCGCTCTTCATCATAGTGGCCTTCACACTGCCCGTCACTGCCTGGGCGGGGAACACCTTCCTCCTTGCGGTCCTGGAGGACATGGCCTACTTCGTGTGGAGGGGCAAGGCAGTGGTGGAAGGAGAGTGGACGACGACGTTCTTCGGGAGTTTCAGGCTGGGCAGGCTGGTTGTCCCCGTGTGGTGGCCCCTGGACGTGCTGGTGGCGGTGGCTCTGTATCTGGCGCCAGTCTAGGAGACGACGGTCTGGGACTGGTCGCGCAGGAAGTTCAGCAGGTAGTGCGGACTTCCGATGCCCCTGCCGGTGGCTCCGCTCGCATTCCAGCCGGTGAAGGACTGGGCGCCGGGCCAGGCGCCGGTGGTGGAGCCTCCGCTGCGGTTGGCGTAGGTGACCCCGAACCTGATTCCGTCGAAGAATTTCTTCACTTCTCTCTTGTCCTTCGAGAAGATGCCTGCCGTTAGGCCGTACTGAGTGGCGTTGGCTTTCGCGATGGCTTCGTCGACGGTCTTGAAACCGTCAACGACGACGAACGGAAGGAAGAGCTCATCCTTCAACAGTCGCTGCCCCCTTGGGAGGCCAGCCACCACAGTGGGAGACACGTAGTACCCCCTGGACATTTCGCCACCCTTCAAGACCCTGCCGCCTGAGAGAACCTTCCCCCCTGCCTCCCGCGCCTCGGCTACGGCTGCCGCGAACTTCTGCACTGCGGCGCCGTTGATAATGGGGCCCATGAAGACGTCCTTCTTGCGCGGGTCGCCGACCGAGATCTTCGCTATACTCTTCGCCAGGGCCGCGAGGAATTCGTCCCTGATTCCCTCCTGGACATAGAGGCGAGAGGTGGCGCTGCACTTTTGCCCTCCGTATCCGTAGGCCGCCCTGACGGTGCCTTCCACCGCCTTGTCAATGTCCGCCTTGTCGGAGACTATGGTCGGGTTCTTGCTCCCCATCTCGAGGACGATTGGCTTGGGGTAGGGCTGCTCCTCGTGGAAGCGCCTGTAGAGTCTCATCCCCACGTCCCTTGAGCCCGTGAAGGCGATGCCCGCGACGTCGGGGTTGGACACGAACTCGTCCTCGAAGTTGGAGCCTGGGCCAGTGACGAAGTTGACAGCACCTAGCGAGACGCCGGCGTCGGCGAAGGCTTCGTAGAGCATCAGGCCCGTCAGCGGGGCCTCGCTCGTGGGCTTGAGGACAACGGAGTTGCCAGTGATGAGCGCACCAAGGGCCATGCCGCTTGCCAGCATGAACGGGAAGTTGAAGGGGGAGACGACCGGCCAGACCCCGTGGGGCTTGCCGAGGACGACGTTGTGTTCCCCAGGCCCGCCCTGGCCCATCTTCGCCGTGTAGCCCTTCTCTTTGCGCATGATCCTTGCGTAGAAGTTGACCGCGTCCACCGCCTCCCAGCACTCGGCAAGGGCCTCGAGCCTGTTCTTCCCCACCTCGTAGGTGATCGCGACCGAGATGTCGAACTTCCTTTGGTCTACAAGGTTCGCGAATTTCTCCAGGACCTTGACCCTGTCTTCCCAGGACTTCGAGCTCCAGGCGGTGAACCCTTCCTTCGCTGCTGCTATGGCCGCCCTTGCATGCTCCTTGGTCCCTACCTGGAACTTCCCGACCACGATCGAGGTGTCTATGGGGCTTCTGTGTTCGAACTCCCCCGAGTCCGACCAGACCTTCTTGCCTCCGATGAACATCGGATGCCTTTCGCCAAGCTTCGGGCGGAAGCGCCTGAGGGCAGATTCGAACTTCGGATGTAGCGATTCATCTGCAAAGAGTGTTGTGTAGGTGATTTTGGGAGACGACTTCGGCATCAAACCCGCGGGCTCCGCTGCGCTACTTAATGTTTACAGGCTCGGGGCGAGCCGACGGAGTTTCATTTGCGAGATGCCCATTCAAGACGAGGGAATATTCGCGTGCTACTGCGTCCTTGACCTCCTCGAAGGGCAGAGGCCTGCCGACTATCTTTTCCATCGATGTCATGGCATCGGGGTCGAGGCCGCAGGGCCTGATCAGGTTGAAGAATGACAAGTCTGTGTTCACGTTCAGCGCGAAGCCGTGATAGGTGACCCAGTTGGTCACGGCTACGCCGATGGAGGCGAGCTTCTTGCCGCGGACCCACAGCCCCGGGTGGCCTTCGAGGGTCTCGCCGCTGATTCCGAACGTCCCGGCAGCCAACAAGAGCGCTTCTTGGATCCTCTTCACGTGCGCCCTGACGTCGTGGTCCGTGAGAAGGACTACTGGGTAGCCCACTAGTTGGCCCGGGCCGTGGTAGGTTGCGTCACCTCCTCTTTCGACACGGAAGACCGGGACGTTCTGGGGCTTGAAGTTCTCGGGGGTCGTCTTCCTGCCCAGGGTGACGACGTGCTCGTGCTCGAGGAGTATGAGGGTGTCCGGGGCCTCTCCCGCGGCCCGCTTCTCAGCGAGGTCCTTCTGGAACTCTAAGGCCGCGCCGTACTCCATCCTGCCCAGGTCCAGGACTCTGAGCGTCATGTCTTCAGCTGGTGGATCGGCTTGCCGGACGCCGACTCGGAGGCCTCCATTATCGCCTCGGAGAGGGTGGGGTGCGGATGGATCGTGAGGGCTATGTCCTCCACGGTCGCGCCCATCTCCATCGCGAGGGCGACCTCGCTAATCAGGTTCGAAGCTTCAGGGCCGACGATCTGGACGCCGAGGACGAGGCCGTCGTCTGCCTTAGAGACGACCTTCACGAAGCCGTCGAGCTCGCCGGTGGTGAGGGCCCGGCCCAGTGCCGCGAAGGGGAACTTGCTCTTCTTCACCGAATACCCTGCTTCGATGGCCTTGGCCTCGGTCAAGCCTGCGCTGGCCACCTCCGGGTCGCAGAAGATTGCGTCTGGGATGACCTTCCAGTCCGCCGCCGTTGGGAGGCCCGCGATGGACTCGGCAGCGACAACCCCCTCCTTGGAGGCCTTGTGCGCCAGCAGTGGAGGACCCCGGACGTCACCTATGGCGTATATTCCCGGGACGTTCGTCTGCATCTTCTCGTCTGTGACGATGTAACCCCTCGCGTCTGTCTTGACCCCCAACGCCTGGAGGTTCATCTTCTCTGTGCGCGGCTTGCGTCCGACGCTGACAAGGACCTTGTCGAATTCCGCCGAGACCTTGCCCTCTGGGGTCTCCACGTCGACCCTGGCCACCGAGCCCGCCTTCGAGAGGGCTCCGACCTTGGACTTCAGGTAGACCTTGGCGCCCTTCCCCTCGAGCTTTCTATGGACGACTCTTGCGACGTCGGTGTCGCTGCCTGGGATCAGCTGGTCCATGAGCTCGACAATTGTTATCGCGCTGCCGAGCTTTTGGAACATCGAAGCGAACTCGAGGCCTATGGCTCCGCCTCCGACGATGAGAAGTCTGTCTGGAGCGGACAGGAGCTCGAGGCCTTCCTTTGAGCCTATGACCAGCTTGCCGTCGAATTCGAGCCCTGGCAGGCTGGAGGTCCTCGTACCCGTGGCGATGACCAGGTTCTTCGTCGAGATTTCTTCTTTGCCATTTGTCGTGGTCACGACCACCCTACTTTTCTCCAGCACCTCCGCATCGCCCATGATGATTGTGGCATGGTTCCCTTTCAGGAGGCCCTCGATTCCTGTCACAAGGCGCGAGACGACCTCGGACTTCCATTTCTGCATCTGAGCGAAGTCGACGCTCAGGCCCGTGGTCTTCAGACCGAACTTCTCCGCCTCCTTCACTTTGTCGTAGAGTTTCGAGACTGTGATGAGGGACTTCGAGGGTATGCACCCATAGTTGAGGCACTCGCCGCCCAGCCTGTCGGCCTCCACGATGACGGTCTTGAGTCCCATCTGCGCGGCTCGGATGGCGCAGACGTATCCTCCGGGTCCACCGCCGATGACGGTCACATCAGCCTCGAGCAATGAATGTCATTCCCGCTTTTGCCGTCTTGGTGGTTAAACCTTGCTGAGACGAAACGGACTTTCAGAGGACTTCGGCGAGGAGCTTCTTGGTGTCCTGGATTGTCTCGATGACGCGCGAAGTGAACCTGGCCGCGTAGGCGCCGTCGAGGACCCTGTGGTCGAAGCTGAGCGACAGGTAGGTCGTGTCCCTGACCTCGATCCTCCCCTCTCGTACCACCGGGCGCTTCGCTATCTTGTGGAGTCCGAGGATCGCAACTTCTGGGAGGTTGATTATAGGAGTGGCAAAGAGCCCTCCGATCGCACCCACGTTTGTGATCGTGAAAGTGGCGCCGTGGACGTCGCCTAGCGCGAGTTGGCCCTTCCTTGCTTTGTCTGCGAGCTTCTCAATCTCTCCAGCGAGCTCGAACATGTCCTTGGTGTCGGCGTCCTTGATGACAGGGACGACGAGGCCCTGCTCGGTGTCTGTGGCAATGCCGATGTTGTAGTACTTCTTGAGAATGATGTTGCCGGCCTGTTCGTCGAGTAAGGCGTTGAGGTAGGGGAACTCCTTCAGGGCCGGCACGAGGGCCTTTATGATGAAGGGCATGTAGGTCAGGCGGACACCCCTCTTCTCGGCGCTTCCCTTGAAGGCCTCACGAAGGAGTACCAGGTCGGTCATGTCAGCCTCGTCCACGTGGGTGACCTGGGCGGTCGTCGCCTGGGACTTCACCATCCGCTCTGCGATTGTCTTGCGAATGCCGCGGAGTGGCACGAGTTCTTCTTTGAGCCCCGGCTTCGCCGACTGGACCTGGACTGTAGCCGCTGCGCCCGCAGGCTTTGAACCGGAAGCGGCCTTCCTTACGTCGTCGTCGGTGACCCTCCCTTGGGGACCCGAGCCCCTCACTGATGCGATCTCAACGCGAAGCTCCCTTGCGATGCGTCTTGTGGCCGGGGTGGCAAGTACCGTCGAGGGACCCTGGACCTGAGTAGGCTGTGGGGCGGGCTGCATTGGCCTCGAGGAGGGCTTGGATTCCACCTGGCCAGTGGCCGGGCCGGGGCCGCTCCCGTCGTCTATGACCACAATGACCTGGCCCACGTTGGCGATGTCCCCCTCCTTGACCAGTATCTTCGAGACCTTGCCGGTCCGTGGCGAAGGTATCTGCACGTTGACCTTGTCGGTCATCACCTCGACGAGGGGCTGGTCCTCCTTGACCGGCTCGCCCTCCTGCACCATCCACTTCAGTATCTCTCCCTCGGCGACGCCTTCGCCTATATCGGGGAGCTTTACTTCGTAGACCATGGTGCTTGTCTAGGCTCTGCGGCCCGGTTGTCCTTTTAGTGTTTTCGCGCCAGCTAGTAGCTGAGGAGGTCGGAGGCGGCCTTCATGACCCGGTCCTTATTGGGAATGTAGTGGTCTTCGAGCCTGGCGAGTGGAACGACGGTGTCGAAGCCGGTTACGCGCCTGACTGGGGCCTTGAGGTAGTCGAGTGCCTTGTCAGCGACAGTGGCCGCTATCTCTGCGCCCAGGCCCAGGGTGAGTGGGGCCTCGTGGACGATGACGAGCCTGCCCGTCTTCTGGACTGAAGCGAGGACGGCAGCAAAGTCGAGGGGGGAGACGGTCCTTAGGTCGAGGACCTCGGCAGACACCGACCGCTCGGATTTCAGGGCGTCCGCGGCCTGGAGCGTGGGGACCATCATCGCGCCGTAGGAGACAAGGGTGATTTCGCCGCCCTCCCTGACCACTTTGGCCTTCCCAATCGGGATTGAGTATGCCTCCTCTGGGACGTCCGTCTTGGGAGAGTCGTAGAGGCGCTTCGGCTCCATGAAAATCACAGGGTCGGGGTCTTGCAGGGCAGAGGAAAGGAGGCCCTTGGCATCGTAAGGGTTCGATGGAATTATGACTTTGAGGCCAGGGGTGTGCGCATAGTAGGCCTCCGGCGAGTCGGAGTGGTGCTCGGGGGCCCGGACGCCGGCACCGTAGGGGAACCGGAGGACGCCTCTCGGTGCGTACCTGCCCCGGGTCCTGTTCCTCATCCTGGCCACGTGGCCGAAGATCTGGTCGAAAGCGGGCACCGTGAAGCCCTCGAATTGGAACTCTGCGACTGGGACCATCCCTCCCATCGAGAGGCCTACAAACAAACCAGCTATGCCCAGTTCGGCGAGGGGGGTGTCGAAGACCCTTTCTGGACCGAACTCGTCCTGGAGACCCCGGGTGACCTGGAAGACGCCGCCGTTCTTGCCGACGTCCTCGCCGAAGATGACGACGTTCTTGTCCCGCTGCATTCCTTCTCGCAGCGCCATGTTGACCGCGTTCCGGATGTTGACCCCCGGCCTTCCACCGGTCGCTGTAGGCTCGGGCAGACTGGAGATAGGGACGGATCCGCCGCCGAATGCTGAGGCCCGCTCCTCGATGAGCCTGGGGGTGAGGGAGGAGTACATGTAATCGAACATCACGGAGGGGTCGGGGACGGCAATCGACCTGTAGGTCGCGATCGCCTCCTCCATCTTCTTCTGGGCAGCCTGGGCGACAGCTTCCTTTCCACGGTCGTCGAGGAGACCTCTTGAGCGAAGGTATGCCTCGAACCTGGTAATCGGGCTCCTCTTCTCCCACTCTGCGACCTCCTCGGGCGCCTTCAGTTTGTTGGAGACCAGTTCGGCCGTCGTGTGCGGCCCGAGCCTGTAGGTTGAGTATTCGATGAGGGTGGGCCCTCCTCCACGCCGCGCCTTTTCGACCGCGTACTTCGTCGCCTCGAAAGAGGCAAGGACGTCATTGCCGTCGACGAGGATGCCCTCGAAGCCGTAGGCCACGGCCTTCTGGGCGATGGTCTTCGCCGCGGTCTGCCGGTTTCTCTTGACTGAGAGTGCCCACTGGTTGTTCTCGATGCCGAAGACTACAGGGAGGTCGTAGACGCCGGCGAAGTTCATGGCCTCGTGGAAGTCCCCCTTTGAGGTGCCCCCGTCGCCGGTGCAGACGAAGGTGACGGACTTCTCGCCCTGGAGGCGGCGGGCCATGGCTATGCCCACAGCGTGAGGCAGCTGGGTTGCGACCGGCACTGCCAAGGGGAGCATGTTCAGGTCGTCGGGTATCTGCATGCCACGTTCGTCTCCGCCCCAGTACTGCAACAGCTTGGAGGCGGGCATGCCGAAGGCGAGCATCCCTGCCGCGTCTCTGTACATCGGGACGTACCAGTCGCCCTTGGAAAGCGCGTTGACGAAGCCCACCTGGCCGCCCTCCTGGCCCTTGCCCGGGGCGTAGGTGCCGATCTCCCTGAGGGTCGACATGTTGGTTGCCTTTTCGTCGAAGACTCTGCCGAAGACGAGCTGCTCGTAGAACCTCATCAGGTCGCGGGGCGCGAGGGTCGGCTCTTTGCCCTTCAGAGTCCCGTCGGGAGCGATCCTCTGGTAGAGTACCTCCTCGGCCTTTGCGAACTTGAAGTCTGCCTCGCTGAAGATCCGCGGGACGGCGTCCGTTCCCGAGGTCTTTGTGAACTCGGATTCTGTCAAACGTCCGTTTCGACTGTGGCAGTCATATAAGACTGACGATGTGCGGTTCTGTAAAGTCCTCGATTGCTTTGACCGAGTTCAGGGATGTTGTAAAGAATCGGTTGATAGGTCCAGTTGCCTTCCGTTGGACTCTCAGAATCCAAACCCAAACGAGATGACATTGAGTGGAGAGGAGTTGGATGGTTTCTTGGGATACGATG
>JACQFO010000112.1 GCA_016200025.1 Nitrososphaerota archaeon | reverse complement strand
CGTAGACTTGAACCCAGACTTGCCGTCGACAAGTTGAACCCTGGGCCCCTTGCCCAGCGTAGCCACAAGTTCCTCGGCCGTCGCCTCCTTCTTCAGCGACAGGATGAGGCTGTGCAAATGCATGTGGGTGGTAGGGACCTTGAAGGCCATGGTCACTATGTTCAGGCCCTTCAGCACGGACTTCACGTCGGCGCCGTGGTGCGACGGCAGCGTGGTGGGGTCGAGGACCACAGCGTCGATCGGCCCCTTCTTGACGTCGTCGGGGTCCGTGGCCCTTCGCGCAAGCACCGCCCTCGCCTTCGACACGCCCGCAGACCTGTCGATCGCATGGATGACCCTGCAGAGGCCCGTCGTGTTGCAGGAAACTACCTGCAGCATCTCCTTCCCCAGCGCCTCCTCGAAATTGCACTGGGCGACGAAGGACACATCGGTCAGGTCATCGCCCGCCCCGCCCTGGAAGACCGCCTTTACCTTCGCCTGCTGGTAGAGCGGCTTGTTGACCGGTCCGGTCTCCTCCGGCGCCGCGTCCACGACCACGTCGACCCTCTGCAGGAGGTCGTTCAGCGTACCCTTCATGCCATACCCCGCGGCCTTGAACCCTTCCAGGCTCTTCATGTCGACAGCGTAGAGCCCGATCCCCTTCTGCTCGGCGACCTTAGATTTGTAGTCGGGCCTGGTCTTGGTGACGCCCACCAGCTCCATGTCTCCCTGTTTCATGACTGCGTCCGCCACGCGCCGCCCGATGGTCCCGTACCCGTTGACCCCCACGCGAATCATACCCGTGCCTCGGCCCCCTGGTTCATCTTAAAGCGTTCCCGACTCCTTTCCACCCCACTTCTCCGCGGCCCGCTCCAGGGCATCGATCAACGGCAGCCGCTTCCCGGCGAGGTATTGCACCAGGGCTCCGCCCGCAGTGCTAATGTGGTCTATCTGATCGTGGATCGCATACTTTCGCAGCGCCGAGGACAGGTGGCCTCCGCTGATGATGGTCGTCGCGAGCGAGGAAGCCATGGCCCTTAGCAGATGTTCTGTCCCATAGCTGAACTCCTCCCACTCGAAGGCCCCAGGCGGGCCGCTCATGAAGACCGTCCCTGCGCCTTTGATGAACCTCTCGTACCTCTCTACCGTCTTGGCCCCTATGTCCATGGGCTGCGCCTGGCCCAAGATGTCCTTGACATCGACCTCCTTCCTGCCTCCATCGACCTTGATAGCGACGTCGATAGGCATGGCGAACCTGTCGGGATCGTCGTCGAGCAGCTGCCTCGCCTTCAAGAGGTGTTTCTGCTCCCCGTCGATCCCGAGTTCGCCCCTGAACTTCTCGGCTGCCTTCAAGAATACAAGCCCCACTAGGCCGCAAAGGAGCACCTTGTCCGCCCTGTTGTTCGCGATCAGCGCGTCGATCGCCTCAAGCCTGTCGCTCACCTTGGCCCCTCCGAGGACTGTCACATAGGGCCCCTTCTCGACGGAGACTATGCGGTCGAGCATGCGAAGCTCCCGCCCCACCGTCCTCCCTGCACACGTAGGCACAAGGCCGGCGAACCCTACGATGGTGGGAGACGAGCGGTGAGCAGTGGAGAACGCATCCAGCACGCAGGCGTCAATGTGTTCCTTCATCCGGCTGACCAGGAAGGTCTTCTCGGCCTCCTTTGGCTTGTATTCCATGTTCTCTTCGGCCGTGAACCTCAGGTTGTCGAGGAGCATGACCTCGCCCGCCTTCAAGGAGCCCATCTCCCCCAGTGCTGCCGGCCCGAAGACGTCGGGCACGAACTTGACTGGGGACCCGAGTATCGCAGCCAGCGCTTTCGAGTGCGCCTCGAGGCTGGTGTAGTCCGAGCGGCCGACCCTCCCCTGATGCGACGCAACGACTACACCGGAGCCCGAAAGATCTCTAATCGTCTCCGCCGCTTCCTCCAGCCTCGCCTGCTCGATGAGCTTCCCGGTCTCCGGATGGACCGGGGTGTTGATGTCAACGCGCAGAAAGACCCGCTTTCCCTCCAATTCGAGGTCCTCCAGCGTCAACATCTTGATGGGCATTGGCGCCTGAAGCTTGCGGACTCGTGCGCGATTATATGCCTTGCGTCGAAAACCGATTCGGAGGCCTTGTCCGACCTCTGGTTCTCCCGTCCGCGGTGTTAGGATAAGACTGATTGATTCGCAGTCCTACTTTGCGTGTACTATCTTAACACCTGCCAAGAACGCAGGGCGAGCCTGAAAATCACGCTTAAAGGGCGGCTGGATTGCGGATTCCAAGACCCTGGGTGCACAACGACACAATCACCAACGCCTACTGGGGACTCCTTCTGATTTGGTTCGGCCTGAACGCGGCGTGGCTCAAGGGCGACCTCGGGGCGACCGTCAACGACCCCCTGTTCGGCCTGGGAGTGGGCGGCCTTCTTCTCCTCCTCAATCTGACCAGGTCCGTACTACGCGTCAAACTCAGCATACTCACGATCGGCCTCGGCGCCCTTCTCACCGTCTTTTACGCGCCTGTCGTCCTCTTCCGCGTCAACGTCCCATTCCTACCGGCGCTCCTGGTCATTGCCGGGGTGGCCTTGGTGATCGGCGCCTTCAGGACCCGGAACTTCCAAGCCTACTAGGCCAGAAGCACCAGGGTGCGTCCGGTCAGCCCGAACCGATGAAAATGTTCGTCAGCCCACCCAATATCGCCAAACCCCCGAGGGCGACGGTAAGGACTCCTATCCTGTCGCTCCCTGCGAATCTTAGCAGGACTCTGATTGAGAGCAGTCCCACCGCGACCGTCACCACCATCGCAAGCAGAACCACGGGCAGCGAGACCGCGTTCAGCGCATCGCTGATCGTCCCCCTGGACAGCACGTAGGTGGCTGCGGCGGCCCCGGCCGAAGCCGGAATCAGCGCCAAGAAGGACAGCCTGAACGCCTCCTTCGGCCTTATTCCGAGCAACAGCATCACTGAAACAGTCGAACCCGACCTGCTGACTCCGGGGAAAGCTGCGACACCCTGCACGATCCCGATCAGGACCGTCTGTGCCAGAGTGAGGTCCCTAAGCCCCTTGCTGGGTACGAACCTGCCCTTCGCGAACGCTATCAGGAGGCCGTCCCCGATGAGGACGCATCCAAGCGCTATCATCGGCAATCCAAGGACAGGCCCGCTGACTGTCTTCACGACCGCGGTATAGATCAACGCCCCTATCACGCCGGTTATGATCGTGACCACCATGAGGAACCTTAGCAGCAGCCGCCCTTCCTCGTCCCCCCTGCCCACCAGTGCCCTGAGCACCCCGACGACTTCATGTCTGAAATAGACGACGGCGGCGACGAACGTCGCAGCCAGAAGGAAGAGGCCGAGCGCGTACGCCTGGCTGAAAGGCAGGCCGAAGAGGTAGGTCGATGCGATGATTACCTGTGTCTTGCTGCTGACGGGCAGCCATTCGCTGATGCCCTGCACGAGGCCCAGGATTAACCCGAGGAGCCAGTTAGTCATGGAGCTACGAGGCCCTCAATTCGGGGACGGCGAGTCGGACCGTTATTAAGCTGGCCCGGCGGCTGATCATCAAATCTCCCTCCACCGGCCCTGCTGGCCTATTCTTGTATCAGGTCGTTCCAGCCCTTTGCGACCTGCCACGCCTGCTTCACGAACCCAGCCTGCGGGGCCCTCTCGGGTATGGGCTGCAGCCTGAGCTGGTAAACTGCCACGGTCTTCCTCCTCTTCGCATCCCAGATCAACACGTCCTTCTCGACGAACCCCATGTCGAGGAGCTTCCGCAGCAGCTTCGTGTAGAAGTTGTGGTAGCTGTATTTCACCCCGAGCTTCCCAGACCCCAGCTCCTTCGCGAAGAACCTCAGCTCCCTCTTCGTCATGGAGAGAGTGTTGGTGTTTTTCATCCTGCCGATCGCAAGCCGGGCCGCCTTGATCGTCTCCTTCCTGTCGCCAAAGAGAAGCGCAAGGACGTCCCCCGAGCTCAGGGTCTTCTCGTTCCAGTAAAGTTTGATGCTCTTCACGCCCTCAGACCTCGACCGGCGGGGTAATAATCCCAAATGCAGGTTTGACGCTCGGCCACTTTTCCTGAGAGGATTGGGTCTACCACCAGAATTGTCAGCGAAATCCTGACCGCATAAATCCTTATTGGCAGGACGTGGGCCCTCTGCGACGGTTGGGTTCTAAACAACCGGAGAAACCAGAATCCGCGGGGATAAACCCGCTGATCGTGCCAGTCGTCGTCGGAGTTATCCTTGTTGTCGCATCAATTGGCCTGTACTTCTATCTGACGACGCCCGCAACTCCGGGCCCGACAAGCTCATCCACCCTCACCACGAGGAGTTCAAGCATGACCTCACATTCCACTTCGACCACTCTTGGCTCTGCTTCCTCGACAGGCTCATCGACTCACGCAACGTCATCGGGCCCAACCCTTCAGAGCACTTCTTCATCGACGTCCAGCGGCTCGAGCGAGGCCACGGGGGAATGCGAGACCATGACCGTGACGACCGTGGTTCCTGAAACGACCTCCACCAGGATGTATACTGTCACTTCGACGGCATACACTGTGAGCGGTGGGACATACACACAGACCTATTCGGCCTATACCTATCAATGCAGAACCTATCCAGCTGAGACCTTCACCTACAGCGAGCAGCAAACCATTACCTACTCAATCACGGGGCAAACTTACACCTACTACACGACAACCATCTCCGCGACCACCATGACTTACACCACTACGGTAGAAACGACGCACACGTAATTTGCAGAATCGCCCGCAGGGCTGATGGTTCCATCGTTTACCGTATAACGACTGGTCCCGAAGTCTTCGGTTCTCCTTGGTGCGTTGTTGACGACTAGGGCCCGGTACCGTTCGTGCTGTCCCCCGCCGGTAGTTCTTGATCGTGCCATTGTCTGTCAAGGTCACTTGCCCGTTTGTTGTAGGAGACCCGTTATTGCTAATGGTCTCTGAGGCGTAGGTCACTTCCTGCCTTGTCTCTATCAAGACGAGGGCGCAGAAGTCGTTGATCATTGTGCCGCGAGTCAGAACTGTTCAGGTTCTTGCCGCCGGCCCATCCGTGGTTCTCCTTGGCCCGAGGCCCACTCATTGTGGGTTCCTAGGCTAGGTGAACCCATGCGCCCGGACGTGGACCGTGTACTCCTCGTCGTATGGCGTCACGAACCCGCAGAACGGGCACTGTTTGATGTTATCCGGAAGCTGGTTCTGCCTCCGACCGTGGAGCGCCGCAATCGGGTCAGGCGAGTGGATGAAGATCGTATCGCCCATGGTTTCGAAGCTGTACAAGTCCGGCTTCGCCCTTCTCGCAAGGAAGTCGGCGACCAGACCGGCCACCCTCTCTAGACTCTGCGCCTCCCCTGAGAAGTCGTCAATCGCTATGCTGCTGCCCTTGACCAGGGCCACCGCCTTCCCCGCCGTGCTGTCCGAGATCTCCGCGGCCAGGGCGAGCTTCTCATCTGCGGTGAGCTCCTTGCAGTCTATTGTGACCACGAGCCCCACTACCCAGCACCTGGCTTACGGTTTTCGGTCTGATTGTCGATTGCGGGCGATGATCTCCCGCGGCCGCTATATCTCCGCGGAGCCAATTAGCGCGCATGCAACACGTGAACTACAGCAAGGAACGGCTGGCGGTGCTCGCAATAGCGGCATTCGCCCTGGCCACAGTCGGTCTCTCGACACCCGCAATCGCAACCTCACCAACAACTCCAAACTGCCTCGGACAGGACGTGAGCAGCTTCACCAAGATCGCGCCCGGCTTCGTCGGGTCCGTTGCCAGCTCCCTCTCGTCCGGGGGCTTTGACAACGAGATTCTGGCGCACCTACAGGGCATCCCTGGCATCAGCTCCTGCCCCGACAACGGGTTCCCAACACCACTTCACTAGCACCTCATGGGCCCGAAAGGGCCCTCCCCTTTTCATCATAACAAACCTAGACTTCCCACGCGCAAAGTCAAACTCAACATTCTGGTATGCCTGCGCCTACTGCTCGTCCCGCGTAAGCCAAGGGCAGGCGACGGAAGGCCCCCCAGGCAAACGCTTATCCTACAACTAACCACTTCGGGCCTCACGACTTCAACCCGGACACTCGTCGTGGCCCTACTCGGTCTGTTGGTCTTCACCACTTCGTCACTTCCCATCCCCTTCTCCCGGGCCATCGCCTCCCCTGCACAGTCCTGCGCCGAGAACCCCTCCAACCCGATCCTTCCCGACTCCGAGCCCTACACAGCCCACGCCTTCGACGGCTCACCTTACACCGCGTACCAGAGCGAGTACGACTACGCGTCCGTCCTGCGCGAAGGCGCCGGCTACAGGATGTGGTTCAGCGGCAAGTTCCACAACGTCTCAGGCATCTTCACCGCCTCGTCGCCGGATGGCCTTGCTTGGACGGTCAGGGACGCCCCCGTCCTGACACTTGGGCCGAATGGCACCTGGGACGACAACGCGATCTACTCGCCCAGCGTGGTCTGGAACGGCTCAATGTACTTGATGTACTACACCGGCTCTGGGACCAGCGCCTTCAGGGAGACTGGGCTCGCCTACTCGGCCGACAACGTCGATTGGGTAAGGTACCCTCAGAACCCCATCCTCACACCAGGGCCCGGAGAGTATGACGCATACTGGGGGCGCTTTGCCAACGTCGTCAAGGAGGGCGACGCTTACAGAATGTGGTACACTGGTCACACCAACTATGGGATTACGGTAGGAAACGCCACCGGGTTCTATGTCGCCGTCGACTACGCAAACTCCACCGACGGGGTCCACTGGACGAAGTACGAAGGGAACCCCGTCTTCGGAGGCTACGACTGGTTCGTCTCCGGCGGGGGCTATAGCCATCCTTCTGTGCTGAAGGTGGAAGGCTCGTACCTGATGGTCCTTGACAACTACTACCAGATTACCTTTGCCACATCCCATGACGGCTTGAGCTGGAGCGGGAACAACTCCCCCCTGCTCTCCATCTCGGGCTCGCCTAACTGGGTCAACGGGAGTCTCTGGGGGGCGACCACCTTGGTCAACGGGTCGCAGCTCCTGATCTGGTACCGCGGCTTTGGCGTGAGGAACGACACGGGCGCCCAGGTAGCGGGCATCGCCTTCGCAAAGTGCTCGCTGATAGTCCTGACCTCCGAGGTCACATCCACCAAGCACCTGGTCGTAACCGACCGGACGACCTCCACGAGTGTCTCCGTTCTGACCACCACTTCAGTCTCAGTGACCAAGGAGACCCTACCTGACGCTCTTGGGTCCCCGGCCGGCCTCGTCGTAGTGGTTGGCGTCTTGGCCGGCGGGGCGGCGCTGGGCGCGGCCGCCCTGTACCTCCTCCGCCGACCTCGACCGACCCCGTAGGCCAGCTCGATTTTCCGAGGAGTCGAGCAGAAACGGGCTCCGCGCCTCTTGCACTCAGTTCCCCTCCGAGGTACACGAGATCTCCATGGTTTCCACAGCTATAGTGTCCCCACGGGGTAACTACCCCACTCCTGGAGGCAAACAAGCACGGAGGCTGGACCCCCCTATTCTTGAAGGTCAGTCAGTGTTCTTGTAGGGGAACT
>JACQFO010000108.1 GCA_016200025.1 Nitrososphaerota archaeon | reverse complement strand
GCACGAGGCCGGGTACATCACGTCACTTCCCACGTGTGATGCATACTTCTGCTTGAGTTGTGGACTTAGGTCCATGGTTTTTCTCTCCTTCTCATCTACTTAAGAGTTCAGGGAACCGAGACAGGACTGTCAAATTGACGGGTTGATGCTTGGGGACTTTGAACCTCCACGCTCTCATGTTCCGAGGGATTGAATTCACGACTGAAGTCAATCGAGAACCTGACAGAGCCTCTGCGGACCCCCGAAATAGCCTCCATCGCAATTGAAGCGCGGAGTGCTTCTCGCCGACATATTTCACGCCGACCTTCTCTGAGGAACCGCCTCACCAATGGAATATTAGGTCTTCACCTGGTCCTACTTTGCCTTGGCACCTGATTGGGAACCACGAGGCTACTCCACGCGGGGTTGCTATGAGTCCCAAGCCTTTTGCTTGCCCACGGGCAAGACCATCTTCAGCTTCGTGATGTTGCCGTGTCGATGTGGGTCTTGCGAGTCCAAATTGAAGCCGTTCAAAGTCAGGTATTAGAGGAGACCGACTCGGCTAGACCTTCTCCGCGGGCAAGCTAATCTTTCCGGCTGCTGAAAGCGAGGAGGTCGTGGTGGTGGTCGAGGACGTTGTCGTGGAGCCCGAGGAGGTCGTTGATGTGACGCCTGAGCCCAGCACGGTCACGGTGCCAGTCATGAACGTGTGGAAGCTGCAGTGGTACCCGAAGGTCCCGGGCGTGTTGAAGGTGTGAGTGAAGTTGGCCCCGGACACCATCGTCCCGCTGCTAAAGCTTCCTCCGTTCGCGGTTACAGTGTGCGCGACCCCGTCTCCATTGACCCAGTTCACCGTGTTGTTGACTCCGATGACCACCGTTATGGTGCCGGGCACGAACTGGAAGCCGTCTATCTGGACGGTCACGGTCGAGACGGTCGCCTGGGCAGGTCCGAGCCTGACGGCGAGGCTGAAGAGGACAACCAAGAGTGTAGCAGACCCCAACAAGGCAGGCTTTCCTTCCACATGAGAGAGTTGTCGATGCTTCGATTTAACACTTCTTACGGATGTCTTCGGCATCCGTGCTAGCTATGGAAGTCCCAGAATTGGTGTTTGAGCTTTCATGGGCGGGGCCGCGGGTGGGATTTGAACCCACGATCTCAAGGTGTCTGCGAAGTGCTCCACAGCCTCTTATGTTGACCAAGCTGTGCCGGCGGCTTTCGCCACGCGACTACACCACCGCGGCCACGAAATGTCTGGCGCCAACGGTTCAGATATAAGACTTAGACCCGAGCGGATGTTTAGGGAAGACAGCCTTCCAGGACTACCAACCTGTAGGTCAGCAGGGCCCACGCGATTGCCGTCCCGTAGACAATGACTAGGAAGCTAATCTTGGAAGTCTTGTGACGGAAGAGGAATCCGCCCAGCAGGATGCCCCAGAACCCGCCTGCGAGGGAGATTGCGAATAGGGTCGACTCTCGGATTCTCCTCTGTTATGGGCCGCTCGCCTCTTGTCCATCACCATCAAGACCGCGCCGAGAAAGCCGAGTATCGCCAGCCAGGCGACGAGTAGCTGTATCAGAGGGGTCCCGAGGCAGACTAGTCCCATGTCGTTTCACCAGTCGCTTCCGTAGTTAAGGGCCCCGAGTACCGCGTTCAAAAAAGACACTCTGGCAGACGATCCGAATGCTAGGAATTGCCGAAAGATGGTCTATCCAGTCGTGTACATGCAGCTGAAGACGTAGCCCTTCGAAAGTTGGTAGAACCCGGAGAATCCCGAGCCCAGCTGGGCGGAGACCCCTGAGTTCACGTAGGAGCCGCAGTGGAAGACGTAGTAGGTTGGAGAGACGACTGAACTGGTCTGGTAGTGGGCGCCGTAGAACTGCCCGGCGCTCGTGGTCTTGAGTATGAACGGGACGAAGAGTGCTACGAAGGCGAGCACTATCAGTGCCGCTATCCACACTTTCATGCTCATTTTTGTTCGGAACCTTGAGAGCAGCCCGGCGCCTTGAACCTGCGGATTTGAACGGCTACTTGCTCTTATAGCAAAAGTAGGGAAAGCCGCCGTTGACCATCTGAACGGCCATCTCGACCACTCGGTCGGAAATCTCCTTCCACCTGCTGTCCCAGTCGATTCCGTCGACGACCATTTCCTTCTCACCAAAGCTGGTGCGAGAGGGAATCGTCTTCCATATGGCGCGGCCTTGGAAAGGCTTCACTATGCGGACCCCCCAGCGCTTGCAGGTCATCCTCCTTCCGTCTTCCCGGTAGTCCTGGCAGGCGGAGCAGAACCGCGACATCCAGATGACCTCCTTTGTCCTTCTGACGGACTTGCCTATGTCCTCGAGGAGCCGCTCCGACTCCTGGCGTATCATGTCAGCCAGCTCCTTCTGTCCCTGTTCGGTGTTGGTGTAGTAGTCTGGGTCCCTGGCGAGGGCCTGCCACCAATTCACGAATTCTCTCTCTGTCTCTTCGCTCAAGGGGAGTTCGATGTCGACTTCTCGCCTATAAAATCTGACGGATTTCCCGGGGCGCACCGGCCAGTTGGGCCGGGCCTCTTGTCCGGCGGCTGGAAAGGGCGCCGAAGTAGACCCCGAGGAGGACGAGGGCGCTGCCTGCGATGAAGACGGTCGTCACCACTTCTCCTCTGAGGAAGGACGCTTCCAGCACCGTCACCAGCGGGTTGAGGACTAGCTGGTAGCTTGTCGAGGAGGCGGTCCATCGGGATATCACGAACAGGAAAAGAAGGAAGAGTACAACGGAGCCCACGACCACCAGGTATGACACTGCTATGATTGTGGAGAGATTGGAAGGGATGGAGAATGCCTCGCCTGAGGCTGCGGACAACGCGAAGAGGATGGCCGAACCGATGAGCATCGCGACCGCGTTGGTAGAGTAGGGATTAGTCCTTGGGAAGGCCTTCAGGACTACGTTGGTTTCTGCGATGCAAGTGACCGCGCCGATGAGGGCCAACAGCGGCAACACGTTCTCCACCAGCCCGAGCTGCTCGTTGTAGATGACTGCGGTCCCCACAAGCGCGGCCAGGCCTCCGACCAGGCCGCGGAAGGAGATCTTCTCCTGTTTGTGAGCTCTGGCCAGGAAGAGAGTGGCGAGTGGGACGAGGCCCAATACTACAGCGGCAAATCCCGCAGTGAGGGAAACGAGCGCGTAGTAGGCGAAGGCATAGCTGAGACCGAAGCTCAGGAACCCGTAGATCGCAGCGCCGGTGAGGGCCCTGCCTCGCGGAAGGTCTAGGCGGCGCGCAAATATAATCAGGAAGAGGATGACGGACGCCGAAGAGAACCTAAGTGCGGCTCCCCAGAACGGAGGCAGTTCGGAATTGCTGAACTTCACAGCTACGAAATTGGTTCCTCCGATGAGGACTGTGGTGACGAAGGCCGGAAGCACCAGGCGCTCCCGGTTGGGGTTCAACATTGACCGAACTTTCTCTTGATTATTTAAGGGCCGAGAAGCCGCTCAGGGATTCAACCGATAAATAGCGAAAGACGCAGCTAGAACTCGGCCTGGCACGCAGCGTGCTACGACGGGCGATCAGGACCGGCCCGAAAAGGTCGGGATGATGACTCTACTGCTGCGCGCCGGCCACCTGAGATGCTTGCTCAGTCCTCGAGTTTCACGCTTGAGAGGAATTCTTGGCCTTGAATAGAAAAGTTGACGGTGCAGGTGCTGCCGTGTTCGCATATTGGAAGACACTGCAATGGCCCATAATCATCTGGGTCGCCCTGGACGTCGTCTATGATATCTTCGGGGAAGTATGGCCGGCCTTCTCCTCGACAACCGAGTCCTACGCATTCCTCCTGACTACTCTGCTGGGAATCCTCCTGGCATTCTGGACAGGCACCGCAGTCAAGGCGGCTGCGGGAACAATGATGAACGCGCTGGAATCGGGGTGCATCGTCGGCCTAGCGGGCGGAATCCCAGTCCTCGTCCTCGAGGGCGGATTAGGAGGACACCTAGAATCGGCGGGTGTGATAACCCTCCACCTGGTACTCCTGAGCATCTTCGTAGCGCTGATTGGCTACGGCTGGACACGTCAAAGCTAGAGCTGGCGATTTAGGCCCATCGCTGGCTCCCCTTTTGTTGTGTGTTAGAAGGGAAACCCGGCAGTCACCATGAAGACGGCCGCGATGAAGAGCAAGACCGTCCCAATCAATGCTCCCTGTCCGCCTTCCTTCATCAGTTGGATAAGCTCCGTGGGAGGGCCCTGAGGGGGATTCTTCATAAGTTCGATTGCGAGCTTGTTAGCTTTGGTGAACTTGCGCCCTGTGAGGAGCGCGGCGTCGAGGTAGGCTATGAAACCGATTGTAAACCCGATGGAAATCGTCGTCCCGAAGCCGGCTGTACCAAGCGAAGAGAAATCCCCGTCGATTACGACGTAGAGCAAGACCAGGCCGAAGACGATGGTCGCCGTCGCGGAGCCCATGAAGTACCGCACGGCTTTGCCGCCGACCTTCGCCATGAACTCCAGGGAGGCGGGAGGACTCAGGCCTCGGAGGCCAGGTCCGAGGACTACCAGGAAGAAGAGCGAGGCCCCCATCCAACTGATTGCAGAGGTGACGTGGAGGTAGGCGAGGATCGTTATGACTATCGGCGCTACCAACGCGGCCCAGACTCAGACTGGGACATTATTTAACCCTCGACCGAATTGTCTTTGGTCGAAGGTCCCTAGTCCTCTCAGCCACAGCTTTCATGGCGTCTTCAGAGTAGAGCAGTCTCGCCCCCTTCGCCGCCACTTCGTCGAGGGCTCTCTCCGAATCGTTGGGGCGGAGGTTCACTCCCCTTATGCAATCCTTGAGCACGTTGACCTTCATGCCCATGGCGAGGGCGTCGACGGCGCTTTCCCTTACGCAGTAGTCGGTGGTCAAGCCCCCGAGGAAAATCTCCCCCACGTTGAGCTGCCTCAATCGGTCGCCGAGGTCGGTGCCCTGGAAACCAGAGTAGGCTTCGAGGTCGGGCTTGTCCCCTTTGTTGACTATTGCGGCTCCACGAGGGACCAGGAGGTCCGGATGGAATTGGGCTCCGGTGGTGTTCTGTACGCAGTGAGAAGGCCAGATGCCGCCCCTGCTCTTGAACGAGATGTGGTTAGGAGGGTGCCAGTCCCTGGTGAAGAAGACGGGGAGCCCGGCCTTGGTGAAGGCTTCGATGATTCTGTTGAGTTTGCTGACGACCCTGTCCCCATCTTTGACCGCCAAGGCCCCGCCTAAGCAGAAATCGTTCTGGACGTCGACGACCACCAGGGCGACGCGCAGGTCCCGTCACCTCCACGACAACGACGGCTGCGCTGATTCCAGCTGTTTGAGGTCGGCCCTGACCCTCGCCCTGATTTCCTCCATCCCTTCGAAGCTCCTGACTATCTTTCCCTCTTCCAGCAGGGGCTTGAGCAGGCCCGTCGAGCGGGCAGGCTTGGCTGAACTTCCGTGGGCGACGAAGTCCCTGAACCCAGGGGAGCGGTAGACTGCCTTGCGGCCTCCGAGGCCTCCCCTCTTGGCCCTATACTCGGTCTTGGTGCCCTCGGTGACCTCCACGATCTTGGCGCTGAGGTCGACGACCGGGGGATATGCCACCGCTGTTCCCACTCCGTAGCCGTCGACGACCGTGTTGAGCCTTTTAATCGCTTCTTCGTCAAGCCTCCCTGACGCTATGATCCTGACGTTCTTGCCCCCCCTGATGTCGAGCTCCCATCTGACCTCCTCCGCGATCTTGACGAAGTCGCCTCTGCGCGATGCCGGCGTGTCGAGCCTGACCCCCCACAGCTTGGGCCCGAGGACCTCGAGGGCCTTGATGGACTCGGCCTTCTCGTCCCAGAACGTGTCAACGAGCGCGACCCTGGGCGTCCCCTTGGGGATGGTCTCGTCGAAGAGGCGCCAGGCCTTCTCCTGGCTGCCGACGACCTGGACCAGGGCGTGGGGCATCGTCCCCGATGGCTCGAGTTTGAGGAGCTTCGCGCCGAGGACGTTGGAGACCCCGTCGAACCCGGCTAGGTAGCAGGCGCGCTCGACGAGCGCTGACAGCGCTGGGTGGACGCGGCGGGTGCCGAAGCTGATGAGCAGTTTGGAGCCGGCGGCTATCCGGAACTTGGCGGCCCTTGTGGAGACGCTGGTCGACGAAGTGAGGAGGCCCAGTAGGGGGTTCTCGTACTCCACGAAGTCCGAGTACTTCCCCTCGATGACCATCAGGGGCTCGTAGATGGCCGTGGACGCGTCGGCCACGAAGACGGAGCCCTCATCAAAGGCCCAGGCGTCGATGGGCAGTCCCTGGAGGAGCTTCGCGGCCTCGTAGACCCCGCTGAGGATTCCCCAGTTGTCATGGTAGGGGACGCCCCTGGCGTAGACCTCCATGACGACCCTGGAGTCTACCTTGTTCCTCTGGAGGACCTTCTTGGCGTGGAGGAAGTAGGCGTCGGTGGTCTCGGCGTTGCGGATCTCCTTCTCATTGGCGAGCCAGAAGAGCCTGTCCTCGAGGTCGGGCGTGGGCATCTTGAGTGGGCCTTCCCTGTC
>JACQFO010000004.1 GCA_016200025.1 Nitrososphaerota archaeon | reverse complement strand
TGAACCAGGAGATCTACATAACCAACATTAGGGTGGACCGCGTGGCCTGGCTAACAAGCTGAGACGCGGCCCAATCTTGCCATGGTACACGGTGCTGGGGCCTCGTCGTCTGCAACCGCCCTGTTTATGACCGCCCCCGAGCGTGGGTCTTCCGCGAGTTTGACGAGCCTGGTCGCCGACGACATGGCAGCCCTCATCGGCCACACACCCCTGGTGCGCCTGAACAAGGTCACGAAGGGCCTCGGGCCCGTGGTCTGGGCCAAGCTCGAGTTCTTCAATCCAGGAGGCAGCGTCAAGGACAGGATCGGCCTCGCCATGGTCCTGGATGCGGAGAAGAGAGGCCTGCTCAAGCCTGGCTCAACCATCGTAGAGCCTACTTCGGGCAACACCGGGATGGGCCTCGCCCTCGCAGCAATCCTGCGGGGCTACAAGATTGTCTTCACCGTGCCCGACAAGATGAGCAAGGACAAAGTCGACCTGCTCAAGGCGGTAGGCGCGAAGGTCAGGGTCACGCCAACGAAGGTCCCTCCCGGACACCCAGCGCATTACGTAGAAGTGGCGAGGAGGATCGTCAGCGAGACGCCAGGCTCGTTCATGCCCAACCAATATGAGAACCTCGCCAACCCGAACGCGCACTACGCGACCACAGGCCCAGAAATCTGGGAGCAGACTGGCGGCAATGTCGACGTCCTCGTGGCCGGCGTGGGCACCGGGGGCACCATTTCGGGGACCGGCAGGTTCCTCAAAGAGAAGGACCCCTCCGTGGTCGTGGTGGGGGTGGACCCGTTGGGATCTATCCTGTCTGCTGAGCACGCCGGGCGCCGCGCAAAGGCCTCCACCTACAAAATCGAGGGGATCGGCGAGGACTTCCTTCCCAGGACCCTCGACATGGGCGTGATCGACGAATTCGTCACCGTCGCCGACAGGGAGGCGATGCTGATGACAAGGCGCCTTGCCCGGGAGGAGGGAATCCTTGCAGGGACCTCCTCCGGCGCCGCAGTCGCGGGGGCACTGAAGTACGCCCGCCGTCTGGACGCCACGAAGACCGTTGTAGTGATACTCCCCGACACCGGCCGCAGCTACCTGAACAAGGTCTACAACGACGAGTGGATGGCGGAGAATTCGTTCTCCAAATTCCCAGGGAAGGCGGTCCCTGTGAAAGGAGTCTGGTCGAAGATTCGCCACAGAAAGCTCGTTTCTGTAGCTCCGAAGGCGACGCTCTCTGAGGCATTGGGCCTCATGGCAAAACAGAAAGTCTTCCTCCTCCCGGTGATGGAAATAGGCGTCCAGGTCGGGAGTCTGACAGCCAAGGACCTCCTGGGCCGCCTGTTCGGAACCCCAAAGGGAAGAAGGGTCGAAGACGCGATGGGCCCTCCCCTACCCACGGTCGAGGTCAGGGGCCGGCTCTCGCCAGCAGGCGGCGTCTTAGGGAACGAAGGCGCAGTGCTTGTCGCCGACCACGGGAAGGTCGTCGGAATGATAACCACCGCAGACGTGATAAGCTACCTTGACAGCGCGTAGGTCCTTGGGTTTCGGCACCAGGGCTGTCCATTCTGGCGAGGAGCCGGACCTGCCCGCCAGCGGGGACGTAGTTGTACCGATCCATCTCTCGGCCACCTTCGCCCGCAGGCTGGCGGACAAACCGACTTCCGGCCTCGAGTACTCCAGGACCGGCAACCCCACGAGGACCGCTCTCGAACGGAGGCTCGCCTCTCTCGAGGGCGCAAAGCACGCGCTCGCCTTCTCTTCCGGCATGGCCGCAGAGACGACCCTCCTGCTCTCGGTGCTCAAGAGCGGCGACCACATCGTAGCGGAAAACGACCTCTACGGGGGCACGGTCAGGCTCTTCGAAAGGACCCTGAAGAAGTTCGGGGTGACGGTCTCCTATGTTGACACCAGGAAGCCCTCGGAGGTCCGCAGGGCCGTTCGCAGCAAGACGAAGGTGGTCTGGCTGGAGAGCCCCACCAACCCGCTGATGCACATCGCTGACATACGGAAGATCTCCTCCATCGCAAGGCAAGCTGGGGCCATCACAGTCGTGGACAACACCTTCTCGAGCCCCTTTCTCCAGAGCCCCCTGGCTCTGGGCGCCACCGTGGCCGTCCACAGCACAACGAAGTACATCGGAGGCCACAGCGACGTCGTCGGCGGCGCCGTAATGCTCTCCGACTCCGAGCTCCATGGCACATTGAAATTCAACCAGAACGCTCTGGGCGCCGTCCCATCACCCTTCGACTGCTTCCTAGTCCTGCGCGGTTCGAAGACCCTGCACCTGAGGATGGAGAGGCACAGCGAAAACGCCCAGAGGGTCGCCGAGTTCCTTGAGTCGCACCCCCGCTTCTCCGCGGTCCACTACCCGGGGCTCAGGAGCCACCCTCAGCGTGCCCTGGCAAAGTCGCAGATGAGGCTCCCTGGAGGCATGATCTCGGCCGAGATGAAGGGCGGCTCGCAGGCGGTCAGGAGGTTCCTCAGCAGGCTTAGGCTCTTCTCTCTCGCGGAGAGCCTCGGGGGAGTCGAATCCCTGGTCGAGCAGCCGGCGACCATGACCCACGAGAGCCTTCCCAGACAAAGACGCCTCGCGCTGGGGATAGGCGAAGGCCTGGTCAGGTTCTCCGTGGGCATCGAGGACGGCGACGACCTGATTGCGGACCTGAAGTCCGCCCTGTCCTGAGTGCGTTCACTTTATAGACCGAAGACTCGGGCCGAGATACGATGTACACCAGCACCGTGGTCGACGACGAGGCTCACTGCATGGAAGTAATGAGGGGCATGGAGGAGGCCTGGGCGAAGAAGGACGAATCATTTTTCATAGACGTACTGAAGACAGAGCCGAGCCTAGTACTCAGGGTCCATGCCGTCTGCATACTCGCCGAAGTGGGCGGCGAAGGGTCAGTCCTCGCCCTCGCGGACGTCCTCTTCAACGACCCGGACCCACTCGTCAGACACGAGGCAGCCTTCTCCCTCGGTCAGATAGGCCTCCCCTCGGGGAACGTGGCGCTCGCGAAGGCGGTCCAGACGGACCCCGACCCGATAGTCAGGCACGAGTCCGCAGCCGCCATCGGCTCCATCGGCAGCGCAGAGTCGGAGCAGGTCCTGCTGAAGGCCATCGAGGACACCGACGTGATGGTGAGGAATTCAGCGAAGGCCTCTCTCTTCAACATCGAGTTTCTGAAGAAGTACTCAGCGGGCTCGGGCGCAAAGGACCGCGCCCCAAGGCCCTAGGACCCGCGGCGTGCCGAGCGCCAGCGGGAGGCTTCGAGGATTGAGGCTCGAAGGCAAACGCGCACTCGTGACCGGCTCGTCTCAGGGAATCGGGGCGGCCATCGCCAAGCTCTTCGCCAAGGAGGGCGCCCACGTAGTCCTCAACCACAGGCCCTCCAACCCCCACTCGGACGCTGTCGTGAAGTCCATAGAGCGGGCCGGTGGAACCGCCACCCTGGTCCACTCGGACGTCTCAGACCCATCCAGCGTCTCCAAGATGTTCACAGCAATCCGCCGCGACCTCGGAGGCCTCGACGTGCTGGTCAACGCAGCGGGCCTCTCCGACAGCAGGATTTGGAACGCCCCCCTCTCCAAGATCACACCAGACATGTGGAGGAAGGTCTTCGCTGTCGACGCCTTCGGCACTTTTCTTTGCACCCAGGGCGCCGCGAGACTGATGAAGCGCGGGTCAATCGTCAACGTGGCCTCCACCCCGGCGATCGCCGGAGACTCCGAGGGGCTCCTCTACGCCTCGGCCAAGGGAGCCGTGCTGTCGATGACCAGGATGTTGGCGAAGGTCCTGGCGCCAAGGATCAGGGTGAACTGCATGGCCTTCGGCTCGATCGAGACCACATGGGTCGACTGGCTCGACAAGAAGCAGCTCGATGCCTATCGTGCGGCGATCCCCCTACGCCGCTTCGGAAAGCCCGAGGAGGCCGCAAGCCTCGCGCTCTTCCTCGCGTCCGAAGAGTCCAGCTTCATCACGGGCCAGGTCGTGGTCCTCGACGGCGGAGAAGTCAGCCGCTAGGCGTCCTCAGCCGCCTTGTAGAGTCCTCCGGCTCCTTCTATCTTCTGGAGCGCCTCTTCAACGTCGTCCGAGCCAGCGACTACGCCGTTCTCCATCGCCTTCCTCCAGAGCCCCACATAGATCTGCAGTCCGTCCTTCACCTGCTCGGGCCTGTCCGCCATGCCCTTCTCGAGCTCTTCGAGGTAATCCAGGACCTTCCTCTGCTTAGCCACAGTCGGCGAACCCACCTTTCAGGTATTAACCCTTGGCCGGTCTTAGAGTATCCTGGCTTCCCCGCCCACCCTCGAGAGGTGGGCCCTGTACCCGAGCTTCTCCAGGGCTCGCTTCACCGCCTTCTCATGTTTCTCCGATGTGTTCACGAAGACCGACGGTCCAGTCTGCATCGAAAAGTAGGCCTTCACCCCCTGGCCCCTGAGCTCTCTCACCTTCCCTATGATCCTGAGCGAATCCTCGGTCATTATGATGAGCCTGTTCTCGCCCGTCATGGTCAGGCTGTGCAGCTCCAGCGTGTCCCTCTCTGCCAGCGTGCCCACAAGGTCCAGGTCGTTGCCGAGGATCGCCCTTTCCATCACATCGCACCGCTTCTGAGCAGACTCCACCCTCGCCTTGAAGAACGGCGAGGTGAGCACCTCCCTGTGGGCGTCCTCGGTCCTCACCTTCGAAGCGAGCGGGACAATGACCGTTCGCAGGTCCATTTCTCTTTCATCGGCGAACCTCCTGGCATAGGTGCCCTCGTCGTCAGAGCCGGCGTAGAGCCGGGAGAACCCGCCC
The DNA here is from genome assembly GCA_016200025.1 of Nitrososphaerota archaeon. GTDB lineage: Archaea > Thermoproteota > Nitrososphaeria > Nitrososphaerales > Gagatemarchaeaceae > UBA183. The sequence goes on along the minus strand of JACQFO010000004.1, from coordinate 3,922 downwards.
ACCAAGGACCTCGAAGCCGACGCCGCGAAGAGCCTCGCTGTCCTAGACAACCTCGACAGGTCCGGCTCCCCTCCCACGAGAAGCCGGTGGCAGAGCAGGGTGGTGATCTGGGCCTCGGTCGTCATGGACGTAGTGTTGACCGAGATGCTGTCGTGGTACGGCAACCTCATCTTCCAGTCCTTCAGCCCGTGGTACTTCACCAGGGCCTGCATCGTGTGTCCGACGCCCCTGTAGGTCGCCGACTTCAGCCCACCTCTATCTCGAGGAAGCCCGAGGTGTCTCCACTCCTCAGCAGGGCGACCATCGACCTCGGCAGGTCCTTCGCAGCCGCGTCCGCGCCCACAGCGAGCGTCCTCCCACTCACGAACGAGCTCCTCCTGATGACAATCTCACCTTCGTGGCTCAGCTCCAGCCTGGGGTCCCCCGTGGCGTTCACCACGAACGACTCCGCGCCCGCTACAATCTTGACCCTCACCTTCGACCCCGCTGTCCTCAGCCCGTCTTTCACCCTCTCGTCGAGCTGGGCGCACCCTTTCGTCCCCCCCACTCCGATGATGCAGTCTCCTCTTGGCGTAAGGTGCTCTTCGGCTGTCACTTCTATGGTCGTCGGGTGGAGCGACCGCACCATCGGGTGGCCCCGGAACGCCACCCTGTCCCTTGCGACCTCCCTCCCCAGCACCGCGGCCTCCTGTCCTCCCAGACCTACGTCCCCTCCTTCGGCTGTAGTCCGTTGCAGTGAGAGCACCTCTCAGACCCGATCCGAACGGGGGACGAACAGAAGACGCAGAACGTGAACCCTGGCGGGGGCTGGACCGGGCCGGGTCTATCAGCCATGAAGAAGCTCGCCAGCGCCATGAGCCCTCCTCCGATGACGAATGGAGGCCCCCAGAAATACACCAATGGGATCTCGAGCGCCCAGAAGCCGGCCCCCATCAACCCCACGAGAAGCCCTCCGAAGAGCAGCTGCGGCCTCATGTCCGAAGCTCCGCGAGAATGCCTTTATAGTTTCGACGAGGCGCGTCTCGCTGGTCTCATATGACCACCGAATACGAACAGCTTCTTTCGGGCATGGTCAAAGAGAAGAAAGCCAAGGTCGCCGAGCTCACGGGCAAAAAAGGCAAGGACAAACAGCTGGCCGGCCTGGCCTCAGACATCAGGTTCCTCGAGGTCGAGCTCCAGCGCTACCAGCAGGGAATGTCCCTCTTCAGGACCAAGAGCGTCCCCAAGGTGGGGAGGTGGGGAAATCCCGGGACCGAAGAGAAGAAGGAAGAAGCCTAGTCTCCGTTGACGCTCCTACTCTCCGAGTCGCAGGTAGAGGGCCTCCTCGACATGAAGGAAGTCGTCGGGGCGGTCGAGGAGGCGTTCAGGCGCGAGGCCGCGGGCGAGGCGGTCAACTCCCCAAGGACCCGGTCCCGTGGGCCAGGCGCGGCGCTGAACGTCATGCATGCGTCCCTTCCGTATCTCGGGCGCGGTGGCGTCAAATGCTACATGAGCTCCGCCAAAGCCACGAAGTTCATGTTCCTCCTCTTTGACATGAACGACTCAAAGCCCCTCGCGGTCATGGGTGCCGACCTACTGGGCAGGTACAGGACCGGTGCTGCTTCCGGCGTAGCCACGAAGTTCCTCTACGGCAGGAGGTCGGGTACCCTCGCGGTCTGCGGCTCTGGCCGACAGGCGCTCACCCAGGTCCTTGCGGTCGCGGCCGTCATAGACATCGGAGAGGTCAGGGTCTGGAGCCCCGACCATGCCCGGCGCCAATCCTTTGCTGAGAAGCTAAAGTCCATGGGGTTCTCTTCGTCCGCCTTCGAAACCGCCACACTCGCTCTAGGCGGAGCCGACGTCGCCTGCACCATAACGTCCGCGGCGAAGCCCTTCGTGACGGCGGAAGCAGTCTCAAGGCTATCGCACCTGAACGTCTGCGGAGGGAACAACCCCGAGCACTCCGAGATCTCCGCCGAGGCAGTCGGCTCCTTTTCTACAGTCGCCGTCGATGACCTGCCACAGGCAATGATAGAGTACGGGGACCTCATCCAGGCTGCGGCCGCGGGAACCTTCTCCTGGGGCTCCGCAGTCGAGCTGAAGGACGTAGTCGCGGGCAGGAGGAAACCAGGCAGGAAGACGCTCTACAAGTCCGGGGGTGCCGCGCTGGAGGACGTGGCCACAGCAAGCCTCCTCTACGACAAGGCCTTGAAGTTGGGCAGGTTCACGGAATCGAACTTCGATTTCGTCTGAGCGACGACGTCTAGCCCATGGGTGGCATGCCGCCCATCCCACCGCCGCCTGGGGGCATCGGGGGCGCCTTCATCTTGCTCGCCGCTATCACGTCGTCAATCCTGAGTATCATGCAGGCCGCCTCTGTGGAGGCCCTGAGGATCTGGAGCTTCACTGCCAGCGGTTCCCAGACGTTCTTCGCATACATGTCCGCGACCTTCCCGTTGAGCGCATCTACACCGTACCACTTCCCTTGCTTCCCGTGCCTCGAGCGGAGGTCCACCTGGGTGTCGATGGGGTCCATTCCGGCGTTCTCTGCGAGCGTCATGGGGATGCTCTCCATGGCATCTGCGAACTTCAATGCCGCGAGCTGTTCCCTCCCGGAGAGCTTCTGTGCCCAGGTCCTGAGCTGGAACGAGACTTCCTCCTCCGGGGCTCCGCCTCCGGCAACTATGGCCGGCAGCTCAACGACGTCCTTGGTGACCATGAGCGCATCATGCAGCGCACGCTCGGCCTCGTCGACGATGCGCTGGGTTCCGCCCCTGACCAGTATGGTGACTGCCTTCGGGTTCTTGCATCCTTCGATGAAGACCCACTTGTCGTCCTCGAGTTTCCTCTCCTCCACGAGCTTCGCGTAGCCTAGGTCCTTGCTTGTGAGGTCGTCGAGGTTCGTGACCATCCTCGCCCCAGTCGCCTTTGCGAGCTTGGTCATGTCGCTCTCCTTCACCCTTCTCACGGTCAGAATCCCCGCCTTTGCGAGGAAGTGTTGGGCCAGGTCGTCGATCCCCTTTTGGCATATCAGGACATTGGCGCCTGCCTCCTTCACCTTCTCGACCATCCCTTTCAGGATATTGCTCTCCTCGTCCATGAACTGTTGCATCTGTGCCGGGTCGTTGATTCTTATCTCTGCAGAGAACTCTGTCTTTTCGATTTCGAGGGCGGAGTTGACCAGCGCCACCTTAGCCTCATCCACTTTCTTCGGCATGCCCGAGTGTACGACCTCCTTGTCCAGTACAATCCCTCTGATCATCCGGGTGTCGGTCAGCGCCCCTCCTGGTTTCTTCTCCACCTTCACGTTGTCTATGTCAGCCTTGAAGCCGCTTTCCCTCTTCTCGGCGATGAGCAGTATGGCATCAACGACCACTGCCGAGAGGTGAGGGGAGTCTTCGTTGACCAGTTTCGTAAGCATGCTAGTATTCGCTACCTTGAGCAGGTCTGCCCTGTTCATCGGGTCGACCTTCTCTGCGACCTCTTCCAGGATCTTCTGAGCCTTCTCCGCGGACCTCGAGTAGCCGTCGACTATCACGACCGGGTGGACGTTCTTGTTGATCAGGTCCTCCGCCTTCTCGAGCAGGGACCCGGCGATCACCACCGCAGACGTGGTCCCGTCACCAACCTCATTGTCGGTCGCCTTGCTAATCTCCACCATCATCTTCGCAGCTGGGTGCTGCACGTCCAGTTCCTTCAGCATCGTAGCGCCATCATTGGTAATGGTCACGTCTCCCATCGAGTCCACGAGCATCTTGTCCATTCCCCGGGGCCCCAGCGAGGTGCGCACAACCTCAGCGATGAGTTTGGCCGCAGAGATGTTGTTCCTCTGAGCCTCCCTTCCCCTCGACTCGCCCGCACCCTCCTTCAGAATGATGATGGGCTGGCCCTGTGCAGACATGTAAGTCGAGGTATACAACCCGAAGTTGTGTATATAAACAAT
>JACQFO010000107.1 GCA_016200025.1 Nitrososphaerota archaeon | reverse complement strand
TATGGATATGTCCACAAGTACCCGAAGAAGACCCCCCTGACCGAATGGGAATGGTCGCTGGAATGTGATCTCGATTCGTCTTTCGAATTCCTTCTAGACCCTGCTGCGGAATTTAGATGGATATTTGAGTCGGGGGCCTTTTTCATCGCATTCCTTGCTTGATTTTTCGATGCGGATGGAAGCGTCTATTATCACAGGAAGCGGGCCCGCGGGGGATTCGAGTTCAGCCTGACGAATATGGATGACTCTCTGCTTCAATCGATCACCGAGATTCTAACTCGGATGGAATTCCATCCAAGACTTCGTCTGGCCCCCCAGAAAATCGAAAGAGGCGTCAAGAACGGAAGCCAATCGATATGGCGAATGTCGATTTGGAGGTATGAGGATGTGTCGAGGATTCTAAGATTGCTCCCCATAAGACATCGGGACAAGAGGACGAAAAGAGATCTGGCGTTGCGCCTCGGCTTTCGTTCACCAACACCCAATAGAACCCCACTGATTGAAGAATGGGACAAGAGTAGGAGGTTCATCAAAGGCGAGTGCGCCACGTGCATCTTGCAAGCACGCGAGGCCTACCAAGGCAGGAAAGCAGTTCCGATTAGGCCAGAGAGTTTGGAACAGATTGCGTTGGGGGAATAGGCCTTGTTTCTTACTTATCCGCTTCGACTGGCCAATAATTTAAACTCCAATAGATGACTGGGATGTCCGCGACGTGGACGTTCCTGAGGAGGTGCGGCAGCGTCCTGAGGTTCTTGAACGAAGGCGTGCCGATCTTCAGCCTGTAGGGGCGCGGCGAGCCGTCGCTGATGATGTGGTAGCTCATCTCCCCGCGGGCGGCCTCGGTGCGCGCGTAGACCTCGCCCGGCGGGACGCGCGGCTGAGGGCCGAGCTTGAGGCGCACGGGCCCGGGAGGGATCTTCTTGAGGGCCTGGCGGATTATCTTCACCGACTCCCTCATCTCGAGGAGGGCTATGTAGGCCCGGGCCCACGAGTCGCCGGCCGCGAGGGTGGGGACGTCGAAGTCGAGCTCGGGGTAGACTGCGTAGGGCTCGTCCCTCCTCAGGTCGTGCTTGACCCCTGAGGCGCGGAGCACGGTGCCCGTGGCGCCGAGTCTTACTGAGTCCTGGGGGGAGAGGACGCCGACGCCCTGGGAGCGCTGGAGGAAGACCGGGTTCTTGAGGAAGATCTTCTCGTACTCGTCCATGCGCTTCTCGAACCAGTCGCAGGTCTTGAGGCCCTTCTCGACCGAGTAGTCGGGCATGTCGTTCCTCACTCCGCCGGGGATGATGTAGGCGAAGGTGACCCGGGCGCCGCCGATCCTCTCGGCAAAGTCGATCCAAAAGTCCCTGTCGCCCATGGCCCATTCGATCATGGTGGAGTGGCCGACGAAGATCCCCATGATGCCGAGGAAGTACATGTGGGAGATGATGCGGTTGGCCTCGCACATGATGACCTGGAGGTACTGGGCCCGGACCGGGACGTTGTTGTTCATGAGCTCGTCGACGCCGAGGGCGTAGGGCATCAGGATTCCGCAGCTGTCGAGGATGACCGGGCGCTCGAGGTGGGGGACGTTCTGGATGTAGTTGCGGTATTCGCCCATCTTCTCCTCGCCGCGGTGGACGTAGCCGGCGTCGGGCTCGGCGCGGACGAGGTAGTCGCCGTCGAGCCAGAGTTTGATGCGGAAGTGGCCCGCGCCGGGGTGCTGGGGGCCGAGTGAGACGGCCATGATCCGGTCGGCGTCGGGGGAGTACTCGGTCTCGACTGTCATGTCATCGCCCCGGGGAGATGTAGTCCTTGCGGAGGGGCGGGAGGTCGTTCCAGTCCTCGGGGAGGAGTATGTGGGCCTGGTTGGGGTGGCCCTGGAAGTTGATGCCGAACATCTCGTGGGTCTCGCGCTCGTGGTAGTCAGCGCCGGTCCAGACTTCGACGAGGGTGGGGACGACCGGGGAGTCGCGGGGGATGCGCTCGGAGAGGCACAGGACGAAGTCGGCCCAGCCGGGGGCGAGGGAGCCGACGAAGTAGATGACTTCCAGTTCGTTCTTCGCTATCCAGTCGACGCCGCTGACGGTGCTGAGGTGGTCGAAGCCCAGGGAGTCGCGGGCGAAGACTGCGAGGTCCTTGATGGCCGCTGCGGATGTGGTGACCTTGAGGCGCTTCTCGCGCAGGTAGTCGGCCTTGACGCCTGGGAACTTCGCTGAGATCTTGGCTGCGAGGTCCTTGGCGCGGACCGGCTCGGGCTTCGGGGGCGCGGCAGCCGGAGGGGGGGAGGGCCCGGGAGGGGGAGGTGGAGGGGTCGCGGGGACCTGGCTCAATCAGCTCACGCGCCGCTGAGGCTCGGGAGCCTTCGGATCTTCTCCTGGAGGAGGACGATGCCCTGGAGGAGGGACTCGGCCCGCGGTGGGCAGCCGGGGACGTAGACATCCACCGGGATGACGTCGTCGATGCCCCTGAGGACGTTGTAGGAGTCGAAGTAGAGGCCGCCTGTGATGGCGCAATTATGGACGAGCTGGCCGTTGGCGAAGAAATTGTGGTTCCCTTCGACCTCGATGTCGTAGACCGGCTCCCTCCCTCTCGGGAAGATTGAGCTCACCCTTTGCAAGCCGATCCCCTGGTGGTTCGTCCTGAGCCGGGACTTTCCGTTGAAGCTGCGCGCTCGGCCCACTGGAACAATGCGACTCCTCAGTGGGAGCGAGGCGACCACATTCTTGGGGAAGCTTACGATATATTCGGTTGATTTCAGGGGCCTTCCCTCGAGAACGTTTTCCTTTAACTTCACGAAAACCCCGCCGATGTGGATTCCACGGTAGTGGCAGAGTTCGACGAGGTCGCGCATCAAAGGTTCATTTGCTGAGCTTACTTGCGCGAAGCCGAAGGGGCTCTGGTTGCCGTCAGATTCGACCATGCCCGCGATTACGCCGAGGACCTGGCTTTGAGGAGCGGAGAAGACCCAGGAAGGGATGCGCTTCGAGTAGACATCTCCGTGGAGCTGCAGAGATTGGGCCATCATCCCGCTGACGGCCGCTGATTCGATTGACACCTGCTTCCATCTCGAAGCTGGGAGTCCGAAGGTCCTCTGAATCGTCTCTTCTAGCGCGCGTCTGATCTTGTCTTGTGGTAGGACAGAATAACCCACTCTGTGGCCGGTGTTCCATCCGTCCCCCAGGTAGACTCCTGTCAGCCAAGCGATGTCGTCGGTCGTTGACGATGGGATTGTGACCTTGTTTCTGAGCTTACCGGAGTGGATATAGCCAATCGACAACGAGGTGCGGTCTACTGGCTCTGAGAACGTCGTCACCAAATCGTCCTCTTGAATCTCGCTCAGAGGCTTCCATACCAAGTCCATCCCTAACTCCTTCGGAGGATGGCTCTGCCAACGCTCAAGGGTGTCCGGCTCGATGCCTAGAAACACAGCTGCTTCAGTTCGCGTGAATCCCTGCTCTTGGAGCAATTCAGCCTGAGCATAGGTAGCCCATTTTCTGCTAATCGTTTTCGTGTAGACTGCGAATCGATGGTCCTCTGTAGCGACGAGCTCGTAGGAGCCAGCGCGGAGGCGGAAGACCTCCTTCGTCCCATTCATCTTGGTCGCGCTGACCTTTGAAAGGACTACGCGCC
>JACQFO010000110.1 GCA_016200025.1 Nitrososphaerota archaeon | reverse complement strand
CCTTCTATCGCTGGCCCGAGCAACCCCGAGGAGAGGCACGCCCTCTCCACTGTCCCAGCCTTCGCTAGGTCCTTTCTCGACCAGAGGCGCGCCTCGACAGGAGGTGCGGGAACCCTGGCCAGCACCTCTACCGTATCTAGAAACCAGCTAATGCTCGAAGAGGACGGGCCTATTCACTCGGGCCTTCAAGACGGGTCGGTGGTCATTGCCGCCATAACCAGCTGCACCAACACCTCCAATCCCACCGTGATGGTGGGTGCGGCCATCATAGCCAAGAGGGCTGTGGAGGCAGGTCTCACTGTCAAGCCCTGGGTCAAGCCCAGCCTCGCACCCGGCTCCACCGTGGTCACCGACTACCTTCAGAACTCCGACCTCTTGCGATATCTGGATCAGTTGGGCTTCAACCTCGTGGGGTATGGTTGTACCAGTTGCATTGCCGAAGGCACACCCGTTCTGATGGCTGATGGCACTTCCAGGCGCATCGAAAGCCTACCTGCGACGGGAGGGGCTTCAGTCATTGGCCCCACGGCCGACGTCAGACTGAGAATCGGTCGCCAGAAACTGCTCTTGGAGAACGGAGTACGAGACTGCATTGAGCTGGTGTTGCAGGACGGACGGACGCTGACCTGCACGCCGGACCACAGAGTTCTGCGCTCCGACGGTCGCTGGGTCAGGGTGGATGAGCTTGTACAGGGGGTGGACCGCGTGGTAGTCGGCCTAGAAGGGCCCCTTGACAATCCGAGGGAGGACGAAGCTGGTTACGTCCTACGCGCGGGCCACCTGACCTTCGACCTGGAGACGGAGCTGGGCCGCGCCCGGACGCTCGCGTTTGCAAGGTTGCTCGGCTACCTCCTCAACGATGGTTCGATCAGCGTCTCGGGGCAGGGCCGAATGGCAGCCGGTCAAGCGATGGACCGTGAGATGATGCTCAACGACATAGAACTGCTCACCGGGCTTCGCCCGGCGGCCAGTCGCTACGACGAACAGAAGTGGACTGTCGTGCTTCCCAAGGCTCTCACCAGGGCCATCATGCAGATTCCTGGGGTGCTGGTAGGGAGGCGGATAGGCCAGTCCCCTACCCTTCCAAATTTCGTCAGCCAAGGAGACTGCCCGGAGGCTATCGTCCGGGAGTTTCTGGGCGGCCTCTTTGGGGCGGACGGCCACGCGCCAACATTGCACCGCTGGGGACGAGGCGAAGAAGAGGCGTCCCTGGGGCGTCCCGCGTACTCGCAAAGTACGATTCATGCGCACCTGGATCAGGCCAGGGGGATGATGGGCGAGATAACCCGTCTCCTTGCGCGGTGCGGTGTCGTCACAGATGGCGCGAGGGTCTACGAGTATCCAACAAGGCGGAGCAGTTCCACGTATCCGCCCGCTCGCGATGGCATTCCTCGCGTCGAAGTACGCCTGGTCCTTCCAGATGGCCTCTCTTTCGTCGAGCATGTCGGGTTCAGATATAGCGTTGACAAGATGATGCGAGCCAGCGCTGCCTGTGTGTACTGGCGTGTCATTGATGGAATACAAAGGCAGCGTCTATGGGTGGCCGCGCGTCTTAGGGAACTCCATCAGACTGAGCCAGCAATGTCATTCCCTCGGGCACGGCAAATTGTGGCAACGGCGTTTGTCGGCCACGAGAACGAAGAGTCGCTTCCCCCAGTTGTTTCGCCTCACTATGCATTGCTTGGTGGCTACGACCGCTTCTCGCGCCTTCCGAAGGGGACCGACCGCAGGTTCAAGCCACTGCATCGTGAAAGCTGTGGCTTTCCTTCACCGGTGGCTTTGTTCGAACAAATAGGTGTGCGGCAGTGGTTCTCTCCGCTCGCTGGGAGGGAAGAGCAGGATGGAGCCAAGCGCTATTGCACGGAAAAGGAGGCAACTACGCTTCCGAGTTTCTCCCTCGGAGTCGTTGACCGCCGTCAGGCTGGACAGAGATTCGTGTACGACCTATCAGTGGATGAACTGCACGCATTCATCGCGGGCGGCGTGTCTGTGCACAATTGCATAGGAAATAGCGGTCCACTCTCCACCGAGGTCGAACAGCAGATCAAGTCAAGAGACCTCTACGCCGTAGCAGTGCTTTCAGGCAACAGGAACTTCGACGGCAGGATCCACCCGCTGGTCAAGGGCTCGTTCTTGATGTCCCCGATGCTCGTCGTAGCCTACGCATTGGCAGGAAGGATCGACTTCGACTTCGCCTCCACGCCGATAGGGCTGGGCAAGGGCGGAAAGCTTGTCCACCTCAAGGACCTTTTGCCGAGCCTCGCTGAAATCCGCCAAACGGTCGAGGCATCGCTGAGTTCAGACCTATTCTCAAGGCGGTACGCCGACGCCATGAAAGGGGACGACAGATGGGAAGCTCTCTCCTCCTTCAAAGACGACGTCTACCATTGGGACGAAGGCTCGACCTACATCCGCCGGCCTGCGTGGTTCGAACCATCCAACGCCACCTCCTCCAAGCGCGATATCATCGGCGCCAGGGCCCTGGCGGTCCTCGAGGACAAGGTCACCACCGACCACATCTCACCCGCAGGAACCATTCCAGTTGACGGCCCCGCCGGGACCTACCTACAACAGAGAGGGGTGGACCTCCTGCACCTTTCTACATACGGCGCCCGCAGAGGGAACCACGAGGTGATGGTGAGAGGAGGCTTCAGCAATATCAGGCTCAGGAATTCCCTTGCAGGCGGCAAGGAGGGGGGTCACACCGCTCACTTCCCCGACGGAAAAGTCGATTCGATCTACGCGGTGGCCGAGCGCTACGCCGCTGAGAGTGTTCCCCTGATCGTCCTGGCAGGGAAGCAATACGGCGCGGGCAGCTCGAGGGACTGGGCGGCCAAGGCTCCGAAGATGCTTGGAGTCAGGGCTGTCATAGCGGAGGACTTCGAAAGAATCCACAGGAGCAATCTCGTGGCCACGGGCGTGATCCCATTGCAGTTCAAGGAGGGAGAGAGCGCCAAGTCGCTGGGCCTTAGCGGGAGGGAGACCTTCGACATACTTGGGTTGTCGACACTG
>JACQFO010000105.1 GCA_016200025.1 Nitrososphaerota archaeon | reverse complement strand
TACCTGCATCCCTCGGCGCTTGCCGGGGTCTCGACCCTGCTCTTCGTGGCCGGCTTCGGCTTCAAGATGTCGATAGTTCCCTTCCACATGTGGATCCCCGACGCCTACGAGGGTGCCCCAACAACGGTGAGCACCCTCCTCGCCGCAGCCACGAAGAAGGCTGGCTTCATAGCCGCCATCAGGGTCCTACTTGGCATCACAACGCTCTACGCAGTCACAAGGAGCCCCCTCTTCACGATGGCCAACGTCTTCGCCGTCCTCGCCCTGTTGACCATGACCGTTGGCAACATCTCCGCACTCACGCAAAAGAGCATGACAAGGCTGCTGGCCTATTCGAGCATAGCCCAGGCAGGCTACATCCTCATCGGCTTCGTTGCGTTCTCCGCCGACCCCGGCTCCGAGGCGGCCTCCCTCGGGCTGACCGGCTCCATCCTCCACGTCATCAACCACGCCTCTATGAAGGGCGTCGCGTTCCTCGCCGCGGCCGCGGTCCTCCTCCAGCTCAGGCGCGCGGACCTGGGGGCCTACGACGGGCTCGCCAAGAGGATGCCCATCACCGCCTTCACCCTTGCCGTGGCCTTCCTGGCGCTCGCCGGGGTGCCGCCCCTCAGTGGCTTCTGGAGCAAGCTGCTGCTCTTCCTCTCCGTGGCCAACGGACCCTTCGCCTGGCTCGCCCTGGCCGCCATACTCAACAGCGCCTTCTCCCTGGGCTACTACGCCTGGATCATCAAGCGCATGTACATCGACGACCCCGAGAGCGCCGAGAAGGTCAGGGAGCCCTTCTGGTTCGTCCTCGTCTTCGCGGTGCTGGTGGGCCTGATAATCGGCATAGGTCTCTTCCCCCAGCAGGCCATCAACTTCGCCGCTGGCGCGGCCTCCAACGTCGGCTAGGTCCACTTTATCCTGATGCGGGCCCGGTCGGGGAGGATCTTCCTGAAGGGCACGCCTGTTCCGCCGTAGAACTTGGTGAAGAACTCGTAGAGGTGGAGCCTGAGGTCCTGGACGTAGACAATGAACGCCTCGAACGCCAGGATCAGCAGGTTAAGAACGAGCCAGGGGGCTATGTACACCGGGTTGTTCCACGGCTGCATCAGGTTGATGATTAGGAGCAGGGCGGCGTGCACCAGCAGCATCACAGCCAGCCTCACGTAGGAGATCGTGTTGGACATGAACTGAGAGATCCTCTCGAAGACCTCGAGGCCGCCCTCTGAGAGTGCGACCAGCGCAGACCCCTCCAGCTTGCCTGCGGCTATGGCTGCGCTCTTGCCCAGGAACAGCACGAGCATGGACGGGAGGAGGATCGCCAACGACACCCCTCCGAGCAGGTTGTTCGGGATTCCAAGAAGCTGATTGGGAAGGTCGCTCTTGAACACGTTGAAGCTGAACCCGACGCCGATGAACGCCAGGCCGTATCCTACCCCCGAAAGGTACATCGTCAACACCGGGATCTTCTCGAGCAGAAGCTCCGTGCGGTCGCCCTCCTTCACTCCCTGGTAGATGTCCAGGGCGAGGGCAGTGGTGAGGTGCGCGATACCAATCAGGAAGCTCGTCACCAGCACAAGGTTGACTCCGGCGAACGGGGTCGGCAGGAAGTTGAACGTATCAACCGCACCGGCGGCCCTGCGGATTATCTCAACGGAAGCTGGGATGGGGACGAAGTCGTACAGTGAAAGTTCGAAGAATTCCCCAAAGATGACCCCGAAAACAATCGCGGACAATCCCGCGACGAGGAAGATGTTCGCCCACTGTCTGATTGTCCCAAAGCTCCTCTGCCTTACGAAGAGCATGAAGCCCGCCAGAAGGAGACCGTGGCCGACGTCCCCGAACATCATCCCGAAGAAGATGGGGAACACGAAGGAGACGATGGGGGTAGGGTCCACCTCGACCCCTCCTGGTATTCCCTGCTCGTTGGTTATCGGCTGGAAGATGTTGAGGCCCGACCTGTTGACGACCAGCGTGGGCGCCTTCTCGGCCTCCCCGTGGCCGCGCACTGGCTCGTAATGGACGACCCACCGGCCAAACGCCTCATTTGCCTCTGCCTCCCTCTGAGCCGGTATATACCCCGAGATCGTGGCAAGGCGTTTCATACCGCCCGAGACCCTCGCATCGTCGAGCATCTCCCTTGCCGCCTCTGACAGCTCACGGACAGCCAGGAGTTCTGAGCCGTCCTTTTCTCTGATCGCAGCCATGGCTTCCTCCGCCTTGAGCCGGTCGCCCTTGGCCGCCTCGAGCCTGGCCGAGACTTCCCTGTAGGCCTCGGCGGGATTCTGCGAAAACCCTTCCGGAATCACAAGTGGTTTCAATTCGAGGACCTTCAGGGTCTTGTCAAGCTTGGCCTCGTCAGCCTTCTCGACGACGACCAGCACAAGACTCTGTTCCTTTGAGATCGCCTGGGAAAGGAAGATTGCGCCCGGGAGGGACTTTCTGAATTCGTCTACTCTCTCCGTGGCCACTGTGGAGACGATACCTCTGAGCAGTCGGAGGTCCGACAGCCCTCCCAGGCCCCAGGAAAACCCGGAGAACGCTTCGAGCGCGTCTTTCAAGACCTGGGCGTCAGTCTCCTCCTTCGCTGCCTTCTGTAAAAGTGCCTTCTGCGACTTCACCTTCTCTGCAATGGGGCTGAGCATCGCCTCTGCGGAGCCAAGGAGTTCCTTCCACGTCCCTGCCGCGAACTCGCTCTTCTGGACCTTCACGCCCCTGAAAACGATGTCAATCTGTCCAGGCATCAGCTGGAGGTCGAGGTCCTTGGTCGCCTGGTCAGCTTGAGCGAAGAGCCTTACCACCCTTACCGTGAGCTCCTGGACTGCGGGGTCGAAGTTCTGCGCGGCCGCTTCGACAGGATGGAAGTCTTCGAACTTCGCCAGGGCCCTTACTACGTCCTCATACTCACTTCGCGGCGAGATGATTGTGAGCTTGCTTAGACGCGCGACCCCCAAATGTTACACGCTTGCATTTTCAGCCGCAGGCGAGTTGCGTTATTAAGCGTAATCATGTTGCACACAATTCGAAGCGCGATAATGAGCAAGTTCATCGCCATGCTTCGACTTGGAGTCAAATCTCCCCAGCTTTTCATGCGAAGACTGGTTGGTTACCTACTTTGAAGAGCTATTATCATCAGATTCGCGGTAGCTACTGGCCTAGTTGAGGAACGAAACCTTCGCATTTGTGATAACCCTCTTGGTCACAGTCAGTGCACTAGGTGGTTACTACGCAGGGTCTGTCACAACCCGTGGCATCGTCACGACGACCCAAACCACGACTGCGTATCTGACGAGCTCATGTTCAACACCCGTCCACCCGTCCAATTCCAGCGGGATGACCGACGTTTACCAGCTGGCACCTGGGTCCGTTGGAGTGATCTGTGTTGACTACGAATTCGACTCTGCCGGGTACTACTCGTTTGCGTCCCCCAATTTTGGCCCTCTGTTCATATCCGAGGGGGGTTTTTCTTTCGGCGCCTGTGGCAGTAAGAACAAATCCAATGGGAGTGAGGCCTCCCGCTGCTCGGGCCTCAAGATTACTCCATCATTGACCGCACCTTACCACCTCGCACGCCAGGATGTAACTGTCGCATACAACCTTCAGACAGGAGCGAACGTGACCGGGCTCTACTGGTTCTTCATCGCCAACTGCGACCCAATCCCCATCGCGATAGGGCCGCTCCCGAAATCGGTGCCATACCCGTTCATCTACTGTATCTCAATCTCCGGGTCGCCGAGTAGCGAGACAGTGACGGGAGTCTCCAACATCAATGTCGCCTTGGTTCCCTCCGGGTTGACATGAACACATGACGCAGACAAACGCAGCAATGTGGGCTCGAGTGATTTTGTTCGTGCTCTTTCGACAGTGAGGCTGATTTGAGGCACATGAGGAGGGTAGTCCAGCTTGACGAGTCAAGCGCAACGCAGCCCGTATCGCGGGCTTTGAAATCCCTGGGAACTCATGAACTCAGGCGGAGCGCGGAAATCGGCAGGGAAATACTCTGTCTCCCACCGTACGAGGCTGAGAATGCAATGGCGCCCAAGATGGCGATGAGGGTCCCCACATGGTTTAGTGCAAAGTTAGGTTGAGCAGTATGAACTGATGGGTCAAAGTCAGCTGTGTAGTAACAGAGAGAAGTGGTACAACTCAGCAGTTTCAAACCTGTGATTTCTCCAGTGCAGGTGCTTGAGGGGGAACACGCGGGAGTCCCTTGGAAAGCGGGGATTGTCTGGGCGCCGAACATTGTGAGGAGTAGACCCAGAGCCATCACCAGCAAACCAGCGATGCCTATTGCCTTGCTCACGGTGACGCACAGGGCGCACGCAATATTTAGGCCTTCGGCGCAGCCCTTGGTGGAGTTTCCTTTTGACCGGACCGTCAGGCTTCGAATCATGATTCAATGCTCCCAAGTGCGACTTGCCGCCACCACGATGAGGGGACGGAGAGTCGGAAGCTCCCGGACCTCGTCGAAAAACGTAATTAGACAGAGTTCTTCTAGAACCATCGTTGTCTTCGCTCCCGGACTGGGCTGACAAGTTCTACTCGCTCTACTCCACCCCCTACACCCCCGGGTCCGAGCAG
>JACQFO010000103.1 GCA_016200025.1 Nitrososphaerota archaeon | reverse complement strand
TTCGTTGGGCAGGGGAAGACAGTCAGGATCTCACTGGTCGGAAAGTACGCGAGCCTCTCAGACAGCTACGTAAGCGTGAACCAGGCGCCCGCCCACGCGGCCGCAGCCAACGGGGTCCGCGCGCAGATTTCATGGATAGAATCGGAGGAGATCGAGAAAGACGGGTCGAAGCTCGGCCTCCTCGACGCCTGCGACGGAGTCGTCCTTCCCCAGGGATTTGGCAGCAGGGGCATAGAGGGAAAGATCGCCGCAGCGAACCAGGCCCGGAAGAACGAGATTCCCTTCCTGGGCCTGTGCTTCGGGTTTCAGCTGGCGACCGTCTCGTTCGCAAGGCACGTGCTCGGCCTCGCAGGAGCCAACACGACCGAAGTCGACCCGGAGACTCCCCACCCCGTAATCGACCTGCTTCCGGAACAGAGGCAGGTCTCGGACCTCGGCGGGACCATGAGGCTCGGAGGACATGACATCTTCCTGACCAAGCCCAGCAAGGCCCACGAAATCTATGGCAGGCAGAAGATACGCGAAAGGCACAGGCACAGGTTCGAAGTGAACCAGAGGTACCTCAAGAAGTTGGAGAAGGAGGGCCTGCGTTACACAGCTTTCAGCGACAGCGGGAGGAGGGCGGAGATCCTGGAGCTTGACGGGCACCCCTTCTACATGGGCACGCAATATCATCCTGAATATGTGAGCAGGCCCGAGGCCCCGGAGCCGATCTATCGGGCCTTCGTCGCGGCCTGCGCGAAGAGAGCGGGCAAGAGCTAGTCGTCAGAGTAGAGCTCAGAGGCCCTGACTGCGAGCTCCGCGACCTCCGTGGCGCTCCTCCCGAATAGGTAGACGTTGGGCTCGACCCCCTCCGCGCCGAGGTCGACGACTGCGTCGAAATCGAGTCTGGCGCCCGAAAGCGCAACCGCGATCGCACGAAGGGTCGGGTCTCTCCCTGAGGCCCTGTATCCTCCGATCTCCACGGCTTTCACCTTCAGCTTGCGCAGGACGGTCGCCATCTTCTTGTCGTATCGCAGATTCATGCAGGCCCGGATGTCGGGCAGCTTTCGCCTGGCTTCGAGAAGGACCTTCGACATGTGGCTGGACGCGCCCGGCTCCGGGGTCATGGTGGCCCTCGCCCTCCCCTTCACCCTGACGATCCTCCCGGGAACTGCTACTACGTCCGCCTCCCCGCCGCCTGTGCTGACACAGGCGATGTTGACAGAGACCTCCGGCATCACCGAGACGAAGGTGGGCGACGACTCCAGGATCCGTACGGCTTCCACGACCTCGACGACGGCCTCCTGGCGACCGGGGACCCTCGGCCCGTATTCTTTGATGCAAACGTCGCAGTCCGCGAGCTCGGGGTAGAGGCTGCGGTGCGCAGGGCAGATGGACCCCGCCCCCAAAAGCCTGGTCCATATCGCGGTCAAAGTCTTGACCCCTTCGACCTTGTTCACCTTCACGCTCCTGGCGAGGAGTTTCGCGTACTTTCTTGCCTCCTCGTTCGAGACAGAGAGCGCTGCCAACGAGGTGTACGCCCTGCTCCCCTCTGCAGAAAGGTAGAGGCTCACGGAGGCCTGAGTGATGCCAAGGAGTCTTGAGATGGAGCTCTGGGAGAAGCCTTCTGACCTAAGCTCCACCGCGGTCATCTGCCTGATCGCAGGAAGGAACGTGTTAACCATGAGCTCGTCCGGAGGTTGCATCTGATAAATGACTTATTGAGGCACTTATAAACCAACTACTGCGTATGAATGGAGATGACAGCGGAGGGCATGGCCCCACGCCGAAGCCCGGACACCAGGTTGGTCGCAGAGGTCGCGGTCATGGTGGCCCTCGCAGTTGCGTTGGACGCTCTGCGGCTCTACACCCTGCCGCAGGGAGGCTCGATTACGGTCGGCGAGATGGCGCCCATACTGCTGCTCGCCCTGAGGAGGGGGGCAAGGGCGGGGGTCTTCGCGGGCGCGACCCTGGGCGTCGTCGACCTCTATCTCGCGCCCTTTGTGGTCCATCCAGTTCAGCTACTCATTGACTACCCCATGGCGTTCGGTGCCCTGGGCCTCGCCGGGCTCTTCAAGCAGCGGGGGGTTGTCTACTCGGGCATCGGCGTCGCATTCGCGGTCGGCTGCAGATTCATCTGCCACTTTGTCTCCGGGGTCTTCTTCTTCTTCAGCTATGCGCCCCCAGGGCAGAGCCCTGCGGTCTATTCTGCAATCTACAACGCCACTTACCTGATCCCTGGCCTGGTCATCAGCGAGTTTGTGATATTGGCGCTCGTCAGGGCTGGGGCGCTCAGGCTGAGGATCTAGTCCCGTGGCGCCTGGTGCGGGCGCAGAAGCAGGTAGAAGCCCCCGCAGGTACGGCAAGGTCGATAGGCCCATGCTCGAGGGCGTAGTGTACAGGAGCCTGGGGGCGTCTAGGCCCGAAGTCCTCGTCGGTCCGAAGAGCGGGTTTGACAACGCCTTCGTCTCAGTGGGGAAGGACGCCGTGATGGTCGTGTCGACCGACCCTGTATCAGTGATCCCCCGAATCGGGATGAAGAAGTCCGCCTGGCTCAGCGTGCACCTTGTTGCGTCGGACGTCGCAACGTCGGGCATCCCGCCTGCCTTCGCGGCGTTCTCTTTCAACTTCCCAGCCGAGATGGGCGAAGCGGACAGGCGGGAATACCTTCGTTCAATCGGGCTAGCATCCGAGGAGCTTGGTGTGGCCATAGTCGCCGGGCACACGGGGTCCTATCCAGGGGGTGGGTTCACGGTAGTGGGAGGGGGGACGATGATGGGCATCGGGCGTCGGGGCCAGTACGTGGACCCCTCTATGGCGCGGGCCGGGGACTCGATCCTGATGACAAAGGGCGCTGCGATAGAGGCTACTGCTACCCTGGCATGGTCGTTCCCAAAGTTCACGGAGAGAGAGGTGGGAAAGAACCTGGCCAGGAGGGCCAGGCTGCTGTTGGACTCCTGCACCACAGTAAAGGAGGCCCTCGTCGCAGGCAAAGTAGGGCTCGGCCCGGCGGGTGTGACGTCGATGCACGACGCAACAGAGGGCGGCGTCCTGGGAGGGCTCGGCGACATGGCGGCAGCCTCCGGGGCCGCGTTCCACGTCGAGCAGGACAAGATTTTCGTCTCCGAGGAGGCACGGGCCGTCTGTGGAGCCTTCGGCATCGACCCTCTTTCTTCACTTAGCGAAGGGACCCTTCTCCTCACCTGTCATCCAGGACGAGTCGACCATCTGAAGACGGCGATTGAGAAGGAGGGCCTGCCAGTCTTCGAGGTGGGTTCCGTCCGACGCGGCGCGGGACTTTGGATGACAAGGGGCCGTCGGCCGCCCGCCAAGGTACGCAGCGTCAGCGAGGGCTACTGGGATGCGTACGCGGAGGCAGTCGCGCGGGGGAGGCTCTAGCCCTCTCAGCGTCGGATTGTTTCAAATAACTCGGGCGCCCCGGCTACAAGGGGAGTAAGATGTCCACAACTGAGAGGGCTGCGAGGGCGCTGAAGACCGTCAAGGACGAGGAGTGGCGGACCCTGGCCGGCCTCGAGAGAACTGCGTCAGGCTACGGGACCGCGGACCTTGGAAGGCTGTCGCGGACGGCCAAGCTCCCGATCGAAAGAGTGAGGTTCGCAGTAGGAGAGCTCCTGAGGAAGGGGCTCGCCCAGAAGAAGGGCTCGGGCTACTCCCTGACCCAGCAGGGAGTGGAGCTGATGGCCCTGAAGGACTACGTCAAGAAGGACCTCATCTTCGCGTTGGGGCCCATAATCGCAAAGGGAAAGGAGTCAGACGTATACGAAGCGGTCACCGAGGAAGGCACAAAGTACGCCTTGAAATTCTACAAGATAGGGAGGACGAGCTTCACGAAGGTCCGTCGGAAGAGGCTGAACGAGAGCGCGGACATCCGGAGTTGGATGACGTCGAACTACGAAGCAGCCAAGAGAGAGTACGACGCCCTCAGGAAGCTCAGGGGCCTCTCCCCGGCCTTCCCTGAGGTGGTCACGCACAGCAGGAACTCCGTACTGTCCGAGCAGGTGTCAGGGGTGAGGCTCATGCAGAGGCCCGAGCTTGTCGACCCTCGCTCCGCCTTTGTCAGCGTCCTCGGGGCCATGAGACTGGCCTACGTCCAAGCGGGCCTAGTAAATGCGGACCTGAGCGAGTACAACGTGCTCACCAACGGGGAGTCTATCTGGCTCATCGACTGGCCACAGGCCGTGCCCGCGTCCCACCCCAACGCTGACGACCTCCTAAGACACGACGTGGAGGCCCTGACGACATTTTTCAGGCGGGCCTATGGGGTCGACGTCTCGGCGGGCGACGCCTACCTTTTCGTCCGGGGAAGACTGCCGAAGTTAGAATAGCGGAATCTTGCGCTGGAGGATCAGCTCCGTTACCCGCCTGATGTCCCTGAGCGAATCGTCAAGGATCGACTCGATCTCAGAGTGAACCGCAGAGATCTTCCCGCCGCGCTCCAGCACGACCGCTGCGCTCGCGATGAGCGGCTGGTCAATCGGCTTTCCTATCCTGCTGAGGACCCTCACGTAGGCCTCCCTTACGCCCTTGACCTCCTTCACGATTTCCTGCGCCGTAAGTATGGATAGGGCGTTCAGTATCTTGCCGGTGGTGTTGCCGTCGTCGCCCTGCTCGGCCGATGTCCCTGTGACAGTGAGGTAGTAGTCCGCGCGCTTGAGGTCGTCGGCCGCGTTCAACTTGTACTTCACTTCGAGCTCAAGGCCGGAGGAGAGCTTGTCAACCTCCCCGCCTACGTCGCCGAGGACGCTGACGTAGTGGCTCGCGTCCGGAATGAGCGGCGCGACCATCGCAGCCGCCACAGTGACTTCGAGCTTCTTACCGCGCCTCATCCCCATGACCTTCACGTCCTCACCGACCTCGGGGTACTTCTTCTTGAAAGGCTGTGAGTTGAGCCTTTTCTCTATGCCTAGGACCAGGCTCTCTGTCGGGGTCAACGGAGCATAGCCCACTCCGATCGAAGTGTCGTTCGACACAGGCATCGCCCCTTTCCTCATGAACACTGAGACGAGGTCGGGCGAGCCCTGTTTGATCTTGGTGTCAATCACAACATGCATGTCAGGGTCCAGGAAACGCATCGTTTCCTTGATGAAACCCCTGATCGACTGTCGTGCGATCTCCTCCACGGGGATGAGCACGTTCTTTCCCTTGTAGGGCACGAGCTCGGTGGCTCGGCCGGCGACCATGAGGTAGATCGGGGTCGAGACCCTGCCCCCTCCGAACCTGGCGTCGGACTTGCCTCCGACGAGTATGCCCTTGTCGACGTTATGGTGCAGGATGGACCCGAATTCGTTTACGTAGTGCCTGCTCAGGCCCAGGGAGACGGCCTCGCAGGCCCCGTCTATCAGGCTGTCAGGATGCCCCTTGCCCTTGCGCTCGACGATCTCGACTTCAAAGTCACGGACGCTGTGGCCTCTGATTTCCTCTACGTGGAGGGACCTTTGCACTGCGGAGGCGACCTCCCTAGATACGGTCCTCTATCTTGATGTAGAGGACGTTGTTGCCCCTGATGACGACCTTGCCGTAGGTGGCTATCGTGGAGCCGTTCTCGGTCTCTTCCGCGTCGACCAGAATCACGTTCATGTACGGGTCCACGTTGGACATCTTCCCTCTGTATTCGAGCTCGTTCTTGAGCCTGACTGAGACCTGCTTGCTGACAGCCTTCTGAAGGACGCCCAGGGGTCGCTTGGCTTGAGGGGGCGGTTGAGTATTCACGTCGGACTTTTTTCGCATGGCCTGAATCACAGTTAAAAAGACATCGGTGACGATTGAAAGATGAAAGAGGGAATCGAGGCCTGAAGGACCGGGTCGCTATGGACGGGGCGGACATCTTGAAGAAAGCCTCGGCCTTCCCCTACCTCAGCTCCGGATCCGACGCCCTTGACGCACTCCTGGGGGGCGGCTACCGGGCGGGCAGGCTCCTGGAGATCTTCGGCAGGAGCAACAGCGGAAAGACCCAGATTGCCATGCAAGCCGCCTTGTGCGCGGCCAGGAAAGGAGACAGGTCCCTTTTCGTCGATACCGAAGGATCGTTCAGGCCAGAAAGGATCGAGGAAATCGCGAGAGCCAGGGGTTGGAAGTCCGACGGAGTCCTGGACAAAATCGTGTACCTTAGGGCGGATTCGGTGGCCGAGCAGGCGGAGGCGATTTCAAGGATGAATTCGAGGCAGCTCACAGCACCCTGCAAGCTCGTCGTCGTCGACACCCTGACTAGGAACTACTCGCTGGAGCTGCCGGGAAGGTCGAACTTGGCCAATAGGCAGGGAGCCCTGGACGTCCACCTCAGCGAGATGGCCAGAGACGCCTTCCTGAACGAGAGGGCCTATCTGCTGACAAACCGCGTCACCTTCGGGTCGAAGGGGGACGTCGAAATAGGTGGGAGGACGGTCGAGCAGCTGGTGCATGCCGCGGCACGCCTCGAGCGGGACGGCACCAGGGTGAAGGTCACCCTGTTGTCTACGGGACGCAGCGCGTCACTTCAGATAGGGGCGGCGGGCGTCAAGTGAACCTGGCCGGTATGATTGGACATCAGCATTTCTTGTAGGTATGCGAGGCGTCCTAGTTGGTGCAGAGGCCAGCGGGCGAGGAGTCGCCCAGTCCGTTGGCGTTGCACTTGTCACCGGTGTAGGTGTTGGCCGTCCCCGCCGTGCCACCGCCTATCGAGTCGTCGAAGTAGCCGAAAGTAGTGGCTCTTTTTCGTCTAATGCCGACCCACCCTCGCAGAGCTGTGTGGGCTCGAATCAAGGATTCGCCCCGACACCAGTGGAGAGTGATTTGACAATGCGCGCAATAGAAGTTGGTGTCAAGTCTTAAGGAAGGTTAAATATCGTATAAGACTCGTGCTCTCGAGCAAGGT